>JAEWFU010000444.1 GCA_023388675.1 Pseudomonadota bacterium
GACGACTGGGTGAAGCAGGCCAAGGCGCTCGCCAAGGGCGGCGAAGCCGAATACATCCGCGTCTTCGGCAAGAAGCCGCGCTAAGGGGGTTAGAGATGCTTCAGGACAAGGACCGCATCTTCACCAACATCTACGGCCAGTTCGACAACTCGCTGGCCGGCGCGATGCGTCGCGGGCATTGGGACGGCACCAAGGCGCTGCTCGACAAGGGACGCGACTGGATCATCAACGAGATGAAGGCGTCCGGCCTGCGCGGGCGCGGCGGTGCGGGCTTCCCGACCGGCCTGAAATGGTCGTTCATGCCCAAGGAAACCGACGGGCGTCCGCATTATCTCGTTGTCAATGCCGACGAATCCGAGCCCGGCACCTGCAAGGACCGCGAGATTCTGCGCCATGATCCGCACACGCTGGTCGAGGGGTGCCTGATCGCGGGCTTCGCCATGGGCGCTCACGCGGCCTACATCTATGTGCGCGGCGAGTTCATCCGCGAGCGCGAGGCGCTGCAACGCGCAATCGACGAAGCCTACGACGCCGCCCTGCTGGGCAAGAACAACAAGAACGGCTGGGATTTCGACGTCTACGTCCATCACGGCGCGGGCGCATACATCTGCGGCGAGGAGACGGCGCTGCTGGAGAGCCTGGAGGGCAAGAAGGGCCAGCCGCGCCTGAAGCCGCCGTTCCCGGCCAATGTCGGCCTTTATGGCTGCCCGACGACGGTCAACAACGTCGAATCGATCGCGGTTGCGCCCACCATCCTGCGGCGCGGCGCGGCGTGGTTCTCGTCCTTCGGACGACCGAACAATGTCGGCACCAAGCTGTTCTGCGTATCGGGCCACGTCAACACACCGACCACGGTCGAGGAGGCGATGTCGATCCCGTTCCGCGAGCTGATCGACAAGCATTGCGGCGGCATTCGCGGCGGCTGGGACAATCTGCTGGCGGTCATTCCGGGCGGCTCGTCGGTGCCGCTGGTGCCGGCCGCCGAGATTATCGACACGCCGATGGATTTCGATTCGCTACGCGACCTGAAGTCGGGCCTCGGCACGGCGGCCGTGATCGTCATGGACAAGTCGACCGACATCGTGAAGGCGATCGCGCGGCTTTCGTATTTCTACAAGCACGAGAGCTGCGGCCAGTGCACGCCGTGCCGCGAAGGCACCGGCTGGATGTGGCGCGTCATGGAGCGGCTGGTGCGCGGCGAGGCGCAGAAGCGCGAGATCGACATGCTGCTCGACGTGACCAAGCAGGTGGAAGGCCACACGATCTGTGCGCTCGGCGACGCGGCCGCATGGCCGATCCAGGGCCTGATCCGCCATTTCCGCCCCGAGATCGAACGCCGCATCGACGAGTTCACACGCAACGCCCACCGCGCCGAGCCGGTGCTGGTCGCGGCGGAGTAACAAGGGAAACGGCCTGACGCAGGGCGCGACCGGCAGACGGCGACGCCCAACGGAACGATGCCTGAGATGAGCAAGAGCCAGGAAACCACAACGGCCTACGGGGCCGCCATGCCGCAGGAGATCGCGGGCGCCGTCAACCTGATGGCGCACCCGTTTGCGGGTGCCGCCGCCATGGGCGCGCTGGGCTTCGGCCTCGCTGGCCAGGCGATGGGCATGTGGCTGGGCGCGATGGCTGGTGCTGCGGAAGCATCGCAGCGGCTGATGCAAGGGCTCTCGACCGAAAGCGAGCCCGCCCCGCGTCCCGCTGCGAAGCCGGCTGCACTCAAGCTCGTCGTGTCGCGGCCGGCACAGGACAGGAAGCCCGCGGCCACCGCCAAGGCGAAAGCCCCGGCGCGGAAGGCCCCCGAAGCAGCCAAGGCGCAGGCGGGTAAGCCAGCGCCGATGGAGATGCCGGCCCAGCCGGACGACCTGAAGGCGATCGCAGGCGTTGGCCCGAAGCTGGAAAAGGTGCTGAACGAGCTCGGCATCTGGACTTACGGCCAGGTCGCCGCGCTGCAGCCGGCCGAGATCGCCTGGCTGGACGACCATCTGGGATTTGCCGGCCGCATCGGCCGCGACGACTGGGTCGGGCAGGCGAAGGCGCTTTCGGCAGGCGCGTGACGAAGGATTTCGGCACCGGACGCGGTGCCAAAGCAAGGATTGCGGTTATTCCGCGGGGTTGAGGCAATATGGCTAGACTGAAGGTAGACGGCAAAGAGATCGAGGTTCCCGATCACTACACGCTGTTGCAGGCGGCGGAAGAGGCGGGCGCGGAAGTGCCGCGCTTCTGCTTCCACGAACGGTTGTCGATCGCCGGCAACTGCCGCATGTGCCTCGTCGAGGTGAAGGGCGGGCCGCCCAAGCCGGCCGCCTCCTGCGCCATGGGCGTGCGCGACCTGCGCCCCGGTCCGAACGGCGAGCCGCCGGAAGTCTTCACCAACACGCCGATGGTCAAGAAGGCCCGCGAAGGCGTGATGGAGTTCCTGCTCATCAACCATCCGCTCGACTGCCCGATCTGCGACCAGGGCGGCGAATGCGACCTGCAGGACCAGGCGATGGCGTTCGGTGTCGATGCCTCGCGCTACCACGAGAACAAGCGCGCGGTCGAAGACAAGTATATCGGGCCGCTGGTCAAGACCATCATGACGCGCTGCATCCACTGCACGCGTTGCGTGAGGTTCACGACGGAAGTGGCTGGAATCTCCGAACTTGGCCTGATCGGGCGCGGCGAGGATGCCGAGATCACGACCTATCTCGAGCAGGCGATGACCTCGGAGCTGCAGGGCAATGTGATCGACCTGTGCCCGGTCGGCGCGCTGACCTCCAAGCCCTACGCCTTCCAGGCGCGGCCGTGGGAGCTGACCAAGACCGAATCCATCGACGTGATGGACGCGGTCGGCTCGGCGATCCGCGTCGATACGCGCGGTCGCGAGGTGATGCGCATCATGCCGCGCGTCAACGAGCAGGTGAACGAGGAGTGGATCTCCGACAAGACCCGCTTCATCTGGGACGGGCTGCGCTCGCAGCGCCTCGACCGGCCCTATATCCGCCGGAATGGCCGCCTGCAGCCGGCAAGCTGGCCGGAAGCCTTCGCGGCGATCCGGGACGCGGTGTCGAAGACCTCCGGTGACAGGATCGGCGCGATTGCCGGCGATCTGGCGACCGTCGAGGAAATGTACGCGCTGAAGCTGCTGATGGGCTCGCTCGGCTCGGCCAATATCGACTGCCGGCAGGACGGTGCAGCACTTGACCCGGCCGCCGGTCGCTCGACCTACGTCTTCAACCCGACCATCGACGGCATCGAAGCCGCCGACGCGGTGCTCATCATCGGCTCCAATCCGCGCTTCGAGGCCTCGGTGCTCAACACGCGCATCCGCAAGCGCTGGCGCGCGGGCGACTTGGCCGTAGGCGTGATCGGAGACGTCGGCGACCTGCGCTACGACTATGAGATGCTGGGCGCCGGTTCCGAAACGCTGGCCCAGCTCGCCGACGGCTCGATCAAGTTCCTGTCCGTGCTGAAGAAGGCGAAGCGGCCGCTGATCATCGTCGGCCAGGGCGCGCTGGCGCGTTCCGACGGTGCTTCGGTGCTGTCGCTGGCTGCCAGGATCGCGACCGACGTTGAGGCGGTCTCGGACGAGTGGAACGGCTTTGCCGTGCTGCATACGGCCGCAGCGCGCGTCGGTGGGCTCGACCTCGGCTTCGTGCCGGGCGAGGGCGGCAAGGATGCTTCCGCCATGATGGGCGCGCTCGACGTGCTGTTCCTGCTCGGCGCCGACGAGTTCGACATGAACGCCATCGGCAATGCCTTCACCGTCTATGTGGGCAGCCACGGCGATGCCGGCGCGCACCGCGCCGACGTTATCCTGCCGGGCGCGACCTACACCGAGAAGTCGGGCACCTATGTGAACGTCGAAGGCCGTGTGCAGATGACGAATCGCGCCGGTTTCGCGCCGGGCGACGCCAAGGAAGACTGGGCGATCCTGCGCGCGCTTTCCGACGTGCTTGGCCACAAGCTGCCCTTCGATTCGCTGCCGCAGCTTCGCGCGAAGCTCTACGAGGACTTCCCGCATTTCGCGGGCATCGACGAGATCGCGGCCGGCGCGCCGGGCGAGATCGCGGCACTCGTGAAGA
>JAEWFU010000532.1 GCA_023388675.1 Pseudomonadota bacterium
TCAATAAACAACCCGGCCGTGAACGCAGACAACGAGCCGGGACGGGGCTTTCAGAGGAGAACATCATGATCCGCAGGGCAATTGTGTATTCGACCGTCTCGCTCGCAGCGGCGACCTTCGCGTTCGCGGCGCAGGCGCAGGAGCGCGTCGTCAACGTGCTGAACTGGTCCGACTATATCGACGACTCCATCATTGCCGAGTTCACCGAAAAGACCGGCATCCGTGTCGTCTATGATGTGTTCGATTCCAACGAGATCCTCGAGACCAGGCTGCTTGCTGGCGGGTCTGGCTACGACGTCGTCGTGCCGACCGGCTCGTTCCTGTCGCGCCAGATCCAGGCCGGTGTCTTCCAGAAACTCCAGAAGGACAAGCTGCCCAACCTCTCCAATATGTGGGACGTCGTCACCACCCGCACCGACAAGTACGATCCGGGCGGTGACTACTCGATCAACTATATGTGGGGTACGGTGGGCATCGGCTACAATGTCCAGAAGGTGGCCGAGATCCTCGGAACCGAGAAGATCGACAGCTGGGATGTGCTGTTCAAGCCGGAGAATGCGCAAAAGTTCGCGAGCTGCGGCATCTACATGCTCGATTCGCCCAGCGACATGATCCCGATCGTGCTCAATTATCTCGGCTTCGATCCCAACAGCCATGAGCCGGACGAAATCGCCAAGGCCGAAGAGCTGTTGGTTTCGATCCGGCCGTCGATTCGCAAGTTCCACTCGTCAGAATACATCAACGCGCTGGCCAATGGCGACATCTGCATGGCGGTCGGCTGGTCGGGCGACGTGTTGCAATCGCGCGATCGCGCCGCTGAAGCCGACCAGGGCGTGACGGTGGCCTATGTCGCGCCGAAGGAAGGCACGCAGATGTGGTTCGACCAGATGGCGATCCCGGCTGACGCGCCCAACGTCGACGAGGCGCACGAGTTCCTCAACTTCATCATGGAACCGGAGGTCATCGCCAAGGCGACCAACTACGTTTACTTCGCCAACGGCAACCTCGCCTCGCAGGAATTCATCGACGAGGAGGTGATCAACGATCCTGCGATCTATCCGGACAAGGATGCGCTGGAGACGCTGTTCACTCACATCCCCTACGATTCCAGAACGCAGCGTGTCATCACCCGGAGCTGGACCAAGGTGGTGACCGGTCAGTAAAAATGACGAAAACGCCGGCGCATCGCGCCGGCGTTTTCCGTTTGAGCGTGGCATCTGGATTGGGGAACCCGAGATGAAATCGCTTGGCAGCATTCGCAGGAGCTTCGCGCCCTGGAACGATCCCGAGGCGAAACCCTACATTTCGTTTGAACGAGTGACCAAGCAGTTCGGCGACTTCACCGCCGTCAACGACCTGTCGCTCGACATCTACGAACGCGAATTCTTCGCGCTGCTCGGTGCGTCCGGCTGCGGCAAGTCCACGCTGTTGCGCATGCTGGCCGGCTTCGAGGAGCCGACCTCCGGCCGCATCCTGCTGGAAGGGCAGGACCTGCGCGGTATTCCGCCCTATCGCCGGCCTGTGAACATGATGTTCCAGTCATACGCGCTGTTCCCGCATATGACGGTGGAGGCGAACGTCGCCTTCGGCCTTAAGCAGGACGGCATGGCCAAGGCCGATATCGCGGCGCGCGTCGCCGAAATGCTGAAACTGGTAAGGCTGGAACAGTTCGCCAAACGCAAGCCGCACCAGCTTTCCGGTGGTCAGCGCCAGCGTGTGGCACTTGCCCGTTCGGTGGCGAAACGGCCAAAGGTGCTGCTTCTGGACGAGCCGCTGGGCGCGCTCGACAAGAAGCTGCGCGAGGCGACCCAGTTCGAACTGATGGACCTCCAGCAGGAACTTGGCCTCACCTTCGTCGTGGTCACGCACGACCAGGAGGAGGCGATGACGATGGCCGATCGCATCGCCATCATGGACAAGGGCCAGGTGATGCAGGTGGCGACCCCCGCTGAGGTCTACGAAGCGCCATCCTCCCGTTTTGTCGCCGATTTCGTCGGTAACGTGAACATGCTGGAAGGCACCGTTGCCGAGCGAAGCGACAATGCGGCAACCATCACAGGCGCCAGTGGCGCTCGCATCCGGGTCGAGAATGCCGGCGAGGCAACGGAGGGCAGCAGCGTCGCCTTCGCGATCCGGCCGGAAAAGATCAAGGTGTCGTCGAAGCCGCCGGCGAACGGCGCCACCAACGTGATGGAGGGCGAGATATGGGATCTCGCCTATCTCGGCGACATGACGGTCTACCACGTCAAGCTCTCGGACGGGCAGGTGGTCAAGGCCAGCGCGCTGAACAGCGCTCGTACGATGGACGATCCCCTGAGCTGGCATGACCGGGCCTGGATATCCTTCGCGCCGGACGCCGGCGTCGTGCTGACCCGCTAGGACCGGGAGGCGGCCATGGCGCAAACGATCGCACGAGACATCCCCGCCCCGGCGAAGCCGAGTGAAGGTATCGGCGGCCGGCTCCTGGCGGCTGTCGCCAATCGCGCCGTGATCCTGGTTCCCTATCTGTGGCTGCTGATCTTCTTCCTCGTGCCGTTCGGCATCGTGCTCAAGATCTCTCTGTCGCAGACGACGATCGCGATGCCGCCCTACCTGCCGGTATTCGGCCTGAACGACGGAGTCTCGGGCTTCATCACCAATCTGCGCGAACTGTCCTTCGAGAATTATCTCTGGCTTCTGGATGACGCGCTCTATTTCAACGCTTACGTCTCGAGCGTCGTTATTGCGGCGGTTTCGACCTTCCTTGCACTGTTGATCGGCTATCCGCTGGCCTATGGCATGGCACGTTCGTCGGAATCGGCACGCCCGCTGTTGTTGATGCTGGTGATCCTGCCGTTCTGGACGTCGTTCCTGATCCGCGTCTACGCTTGGATCGGCATCCTCAAGCCTGAAGGCCTGCTGAACCAGTTCCTGATGTGGGTTGGCGTTATCGACACGCCGTTGCAGATCATGAACA
>JAEWFU010000003.1 GCA_023388675.1 Pseudomonadota bacterium
TCGAGCTCCTTCTGCAGGCCGGACTTTTCCAGATACTCGGCCACCACCTGCGAGCCCGGCGCCAGCGAGGTCTTGACCCATGGCTTCTGCTTGAGGCCGACGCGGTTGGCGTTGCGGGCGAGAAGGCCCGCGCCGATCAGCACCGAGGGGTTCGACGTGTTGGTGCAGGAGGTGATCGCCGCGATCACAACGTCGCCATGACCGAGGTCGAAATCCTCGCCCTCGACGGCATAGCGCTTGGAGACGTCGACGGTTTTCTTGTATTCGGTGTCGAGCGACTTGGCGAAGCCGGAGGCGATGTCCTCCAGCGGAATGCGTCCTTCCGGCCGCTTGGGACCAGCCATGGACGGCACGACGTCGCCGAGGTCGAGCTCCAGCGTATCGGTGAAGACCGGATCGGCAATGCCGTCCTCGCGCCACATGCCCTGCGCCTGGGAGTAAGCCTCGACGAGCGCGATGCGGTCTTCGTCGCGGCCCGACGTGGTCAGATAGCGCAACGTCTCCTTGTCGACCGGGAAGAAGCCGCAGGTCGCGCCGTATTCGGGCGCCATGTTGCCGATCGTCGCGCGGTCCGCCAGCGTCATGGACGACAGGCCCGGGCCGAAGAACTCGACGAACTTGCCGACGACGCCCTTCTTGCGCAGCATCTGCGTGACGGTCAGCACGAGGTCGGTCGCGGTCACACCTTCTTTCAGCTTGCCGGTGAGGCGGAAGCCGATCACCTCGGGCAGCAGCATGGAAACGGGCTGGCCGAGCATGGCCGCCTCGGCCTCGATGCCGCCCACGCCCCAGCCCAGTACGCCGAGACCGTTGATCATGGTGGTGTGGGAATCGGTGCCCACGCAGGTATCCGGATAGGCGACCGTTTCGCCGTTTTCGTCCTTGGTCCAGACGACCTGGCCGAGATATTCGAGATTGACCTGGTGGCAGATGCCGGTGCCGGGCGGCACGACGCGGAAGTTGCGGAACGCCTGCTGGCCCCACTTCAGGAACTTGTAGCGCTCCTCGTTGCGCTGGTACTCAAGCTCGACGTTGCGGGCGAACGCCAGCGGCGTGCCGAACTCGTCGACGATGACGGAATGGTCGATGACCAGATCGACGGGAACGAGCGGGTTGATCTTCTGCGGGTCACCGCCGAGCGAGGCCATAGCGTCGCGCATGGCGGCAAGGTCGACCACGGCCGGAACGCCGGTGAAGTCCTGCATCAGCACACGCGCCGGCCGGTAGGCGATCTCGACGCCGGCCGTGCCCTTGTCGGTGAGCCACGCGGCGACCGCCGAGATGCTCTCCTTGGTGACCGAGCGGCCGTCCTCATTGCGCAGCAGGTTCTCAAGCAGCACCTTCATCGAGAAGGGCAGCTTGGAAATGCCGGTCAGGCCGTTCTTTTCGGCCTCGACGAGGTTGAAATAGGTGTATTCCGCACCGCCCGCCTTGAGCGTCCTGCGGCAATTGAAGCTGTCGAGTGATTGTGACACGTGCGATCCCTAAACGTTCGGTTGCCGATTGGGTAACGGACGCCAGTGCATGCTCATCACGCGCAAAGGTGCGGGTACGGTCATTTCCGCTGTCCGTTCCCCGCGACCCGGCCGTTCAAGGCGGCGCGCGCGCTGGTTCGGCGCAATATGGTTCCCGTGCCGACCGCTGGCACGGTTGCCCCGCATATAGAGAATTTCGTAGAATAGTTCTAGAGCGCTTTGGGGTGAAATTGCTGCTTGGCACCGAGTGGTGCGGCGCAGCCGGAGAATTGCAAGAGCATGCGGCTGATTGCCGAGAACCTCTCGGGAGAGCGCGGCGAAGAGCCGGTTTTTTCCAATGTGAGCTTTGTCGTCGGCGAAGGCGAAGGCCTTGTCGTGACCGGCCCGAACGGATCCGGCAAGTCGACGCTGCTGCGCATCGTCGCCGGCCTGCTGCCGGCAAGCGGCGGCCTGATTCGGCTGGACGGCGGCGAACAGTGGCCCGACATCGCCTCGGCCTGCCACTATCTCGGCCACGCCAACGCTATGAAGACAGCGCTCAGCGTCGATGAGAACCTGCGGTTCTGGCAGGACTTTGCGGGCGAGCCACATCTTTCGATCGACGAGGCGCTTGACATGGTGGGCCTGCCGCATATCGGCCACCTGCCTTATGGCTATCTCTCCACCGGACAGAAACGGCGCATCGCGATCGCCCGGCTGCTCGTCAGCTACCGCCCGGTCTGGCTGCTCGACGAGCCGACGGCCGGGCTCGACAAGGCATCGGAAGCACAGTTCGCCGCCCTGATGCAGGCGCACCTCGAGGATGGCGGCATCATCCTCGCCGCAACCCACCTGCCGCTCGGACTGGAAGGGGCGAAGGCGTTGAAGATGGGAGAGCAGCGGGAATGACGGCTCTCTACGTTGCCCCCCTCTGTCCTGCCGGACATCTCCCCCACAAGGGGAGAGATCGGCAGCTTCGCGCGCACCGTTCCTACGGCAACGCCGGCGATTGGCGAAAGCCGCGCGGCCGGCTGATCTCCCTCCTTGTGGGGGAGATGTCCGGCAGGACAGAGGGGGGCAACGTAGGGCGCGAGGCTGCCGTTTGCCTGCTCACACCAGGGCATGAAGCTCCATGCTAGCCCTCTTCATCCGCGATCTTCGCCTTGGCATCCGCGCCGGCGGCGGGGCGCTGGTGGGCATCCTGTTCTTCCTTGCCGTGGTGGCCGTCGTGCCGTTCGGCGTCGGGCCGGACCTCAACCTGCTGGCCCGCATCGGTCCCGCCATCCTGTGGATCGGCGCGCTGCTGGCTTCCCTGCTCGGCCTCGACCGATTGTTTCAGGCAGAGCGTGAGGACGGCGCGCTGGACGTGATCCTGCTGGCCGAAGGCCGCCACATGCTGGCGCTGAGCGTATTCGTCAAATGCCTCGCCCACTGGACGGCCGCCGTGCTGCCGCTGGTGGTCGCCTCGCCTTTACTCGGCCTGTTCATGAACATGGAGCCGCTCGGCATCGGTGCGACGACGCTGACGCTACTCGTCGGCACGCCGGCAATCGCCTTCATCGGCGCGGTCGGCGCCGCCGTCGCCGTCGCCCTGCCGCGCGGCGGCCTTCTCGTCTCGGTGCTGGTGTTGCCGCTGACGATCCCGGTGCTCATTTTCGGCGTTTCGGCAGCCTATGGCGCGGTCAACGATCCGGATCCGTTTCTGCCGCCCTTCCTCATTCTTGCCGCGTTGACGCTGTTTTTCGCTGTGATCGGTCCATTTGCCGCGGCTTTGGCGCTCAAGGGCTCGTCCGACTGACGGCCATGCGGCGAAGACACTCACGCGAGTTTGATGCGCCGCAATTGCAAGCGCCCGAGCGTGAGCCTAAGAAAAGCGCATGAGCGACACCGCAACCTCACAGACAACACGCTGGATCGACCTAGCCAACCCGACCCGTTTCGTCGCGCTGGCCGACAGGCTCGTGCCGTGGCTGACCGCTCTCTCGGCGCTGACGCTGGCAGTCGGCATATGGATGGGTTTCGCAGCACCCGAAGACTACCAGCAGGGCATCACGGTCCGGATCATGTACCTCCACGTGCCGTTCGCGTGGCTCTCCATGATGTGCTACTCGCTGATGGCCGTTTCGGCGCTCGGCACGCTGGTCTGGCGGCATCCGCTGGCGGACGTGTCGCTGAAGGCCGCCGCACCCGTCGGCGCCGCATTCACGCTGCTCGCGCTCGCCACCGGATCGATCTGGGGTAAGCCGATGTGGGGCACATGGTGGGTGTGGGACGCGCGACTGACCTCGGTGTTCATCCTGTTCCTGATGTATCTCGGCATCATCGCGCTGACGCGTGCGCTCGACGATCCGTCCCGCAGCGCGCGCGCGGCCGCGATCGTCACACTGGTCGGCTTCGTCAACGTCCCCATCATCAAGTTTTCGGTCGACTGGTGGAACACCCTGCACCAGCCGGCGTCGGTCATCCGGCTCGACGGCCCCACGATCCATCCGACGCTGCTGTGGCCGCTGCTCGTCTGCGCGCTCGGTTTCACGCTTCTGTTCTTCACCCTGCACATGATGGCCATGCGAACGGAAATCTGGCGACGCCGGGTTACTGCGATGCGGCGGCTGGCCGCCCGCTCCGCCGATGCGGAAAGGACCGCTTCATGAGCGCGCATGCCCTTTACGTCTCTGCCGCCTACGGCATCTCCGCGCTCGTTATCGTCGGCCTGGTCGGCTGGATTCTGATCGACCAGCGCAATCGCAAGCGTGAATTGTCCCGGCTCGAAGCAGCAGGCATCCGCCGCCGTTCGGATGCGAGGCCGGCCGCGCGATGAGCACGGAAACGGAAAGCGTCCGGCCCAGGTCGCGCCGGCTCTGGCTGGCGCTGCTGCCGCTGGCGCTGTTCCTGGCGCTTGCCGCCATCTTCTTTGCCCAGCTTCTTTCGGGCCGTGACAGCTCGGTGGTGCCGTCGGCGCTCATCGGCGCCGAAGCGCCGCAAACGATCCTTCCCCCGCTGGAAGGCACCGGCCTGCCCGGCCTCGACTCAACACAATTCGAGGGCAAGGTGACGCTGGTCAACGTCTGGGCATCCTGGTGCGCGCCCTGCCGGCAGGAGCATCCTCTCCTGATGCAGATGGCGCAGGACACACGCATCGCGCTCGCGGGCCTCAACTACAAGGACCGGCCGGAAAACGCCCGGCGCTTCCTGGGAGAGCTTGGCAACCCCTATGCATCGATCGGCGTCGACGGCAGCGGCCGTGCGGCGATCGACTGGGGCGTCTACGGCGTGCCGGAGACGTTTCTGGTTGGAAAGGACGGCCGCATCGCATGGAAGCATGTCGGCCCGTTCACGCCGGATTCGATCGTCACCGGACTCATGCCGGAAATCGAAAAAGCGCTCGCGGCCGAATAGTCCCGAACAAAAGACCGTCCGGGGGCCGCCTTCTATGTGCGATCACCCGTCCGGTTCCCCTGAACGAATTGGTCAGGCCGCGCGCGCCCGCGCGATTCGCTCTTCGGCCATTGCCTGCGCGATGTCGTTGGTAGGCCGCTGCTCGGCATCGGCGCGCTGGAAGATGTC
>JAEWFU010000039.1 GCA_023388675.1 Pseudomonadota bacterium
TTCCCTATGGGAAGTTGTTGATTGACGCGAAATCTGGTTGTGCGACTCAACCGAGAGTGACAGCCTTTGATTGCTGACGAGGGGGTCAGCGGGGTTGGAGGCTCGGCTTGCCACTGGCAGCCTCCCATGGCCGAGCCTCACCCTGGGGTTAGAGACCGTTCAGCCTTCTATACGGTGCGCAGCGCAGACAGCGCCGCCGTCCGAAGGGTGTCGATCCCGCAGGGTATTGTGTGCGGAGGCCGAGGTCCCTGCCCCCAAACCGTCGATGGCCCGCGCACATAGCAAACAGCGCTCGCGCATCATCTTGCGGCGTCGCCGAAGACGCCCGGCCTGACTAACCTGCGCGCCTTCACAACGCTCATATGGATGCAGACATGCGCCTTGCCGCCGCCACCTTCGCCTTCGCCGTTTTTTCAACCGGCCCCGCCCTCGCGCAGGATGCACCGGTGGGCATCTTTCGCTGCCATGACACCAGCATGGCCCCGTTCGGCACTTTGCTGCTGGATGGTCAGGGAACCTACCAGATCATCGGGACAAGCACGGCGGACTGGGCCGCCGATCCCGCGCTTCCCCAGAACGGCGCCGGCACCTACAGCATCGACGGCACCCAGTTGTTGCCGGAAGGCGGTCCGCTGAAGGACGCCTTCGCCGCTACGGGGAATTTTCTCGGCGGCGGGCAAGAAGCGACAATAGGCTTCTCGGACAAGAAGGGCGCGCTGCTGACGTGCCTCTCCACGGTGGGATAGGGAGGGGAAACCGGGCATCGCGAACGACCCCCACCGGCTTTAGCCGTACATTGTCTGGCGCGCCGGGTCGCTCGGCCAACGGGCGACTTGCGGTCGAACCGGCTTAAAAGAACCGCTTGCCCTAGCCATTGCCTGAGCGCACGCGGCGCGGAAACTCGATGACCTTTGCCGAATCGTCTTCGGTGGAGAATTCCTGCGCCAGCATCGCGTCTATGAGGATCGACAGTGCCTGGCGCGATTTGACGCTCAGCTCGTCGTTTCCCGGCAGCAGCCGATAGGCTTCTTCGAGATGATGGCGGGCAGCAGAATGGTTGGGCCTCACGGATACCTCCTTTCGCCCCCTGTCCACGATCTGCGCACTCCCGCCTTTCGGAACCGCCAACGGATTCGATTGCATTTTAGGGATACCGCATGAATGTGCGGATATCCCCAGCCGGCCCAGTGACCGCCCTGCCCCAACGACGTCGCCTCCGTGGTATTGGAGCCGGGCGGCTTGCTCTATTAAGCAGTCACGAGCCCATCGATCAGGAGACACAGATGCTGCGCAAGACCGATTTCTACATCGACGGCAAATGGACCGCACCCGCCGCTCCGCGCGAGCTGGAGGTGATCAACCCGGCCGACGAACAGCCCTTCGCAATCATTTCGCTGGGCGCGCAGGCCGATGTCGACAAGGCGGTCGCCGCGGCGCGGCGCGCGTTCCCCGCATGGTCGCGCACCAGCCGTGAAGAGCGCGTCGAAGTGCTGGAGCGGTTGCTCGACGCCTACAATGCGCGCATGGACGACATGGCCAAGGCCATCTCGGACGAGATGGGCGCGCCGATCAAGCTCGCGACCGAATCGCAGGCATCGGTCGGCGCCTACCACATCAAGACCTTCATCCGCACGCTGAAGAATTTCGTCTTCGAGCACCCGCTCGACGAGCGCAACCCGAACGACCGCATCGTTCACGAGCCGATCGGCGTCTGCGGGCTCATCACGCCGTGGAACTGGCCGATGAACCAGGTGACGCTGAAGGTCGTGCCGGCGATCGCGGCCGGCTGCACGGTGGTTCTGAAGCCATCAGAGATCGCGCCGCTATCGTCGATCGTGTTTGCCGAGATCATCGATGCGGCCGGCCTTCCGGCCGGCGTGTTCAACATGGTCAACGGCGACGGGCCGTCGGTGGGCGAAGCGATGTCCCGCCATCCCGACATCGACATGATGTCGTTCACCGGTTCGACCCGCGCAGGCGTCGCCGTCTCCAAGTCATCCGCCGACACCGTCAAGCGGGTGACGCTAGAACTCGGCGGCAAGTCGCCCAATCTCGTCTTCGCCGACAGCGACCTGGAGGCCGCAGTGGTGCGCGGGCTCAATCACTGCTTCGAGAACACCGGCCAGTCGTGCAACGCGCCGACGCGCATGCTGGTCGAGCGCCCGGTCTACGATCAGGCGGTCGAGATCGCCGGGCGGCACACTGCGACCGTCAAGGTCGGCAATCCGGCCGAACAGGGCGACCATATCGGCCCGCTCGTCTCCGAGGCGCAGTTCAACAAGGTGCAGGGCCTGATCGAAATAGCGATCAAGGAAGGCGCGCGGGTCGTGGCCGGTGGCCCCGGCCGTCCCGAGGGCTTCAATCGCGGCTACTACGTGCGCCCGACGGTGTTTGCGGACGTCTCCAACGACATGACGATCGCGCGGGAAGAGGTGTTCGGCCCGGTGCTCGCCATGATCCCCTTCGAGACCGAGGAAGAAGCGATCGAGATCGCCAACGACACGCCCTACGGCCTGTCGAGCTATGTCCAGACCGGCGATCCCGAGCGCGCCCGCCGCGTCGCACGGCAGCTTCGCAGCGGCATGGTGCAGATGAACGGCGCAGGCCGTGGTGCGGGAAGCCCGTTCGGCGGCTACAAGCAGTCGGGTCTTGGTCGCGAAGGCGGCAAATACGGGCTGGAGGACTTTCTCGAGGTCAAGGCCGTCGCGGGCTGGCCGGCCGAGGGGTGAGCCTCCGTTTCCACGGATGACGACAGGGCGGCGCATTGCGTCGCCCTTTGTCTTTCTGGCGGCGGCCGAAGCGCTGGACATTCCCTTTCGATCGTGGCCTAACCCAAGGTAAGGGGGCACCATGAAAGACATAGCAACGACCATCCTCGCCGCGCTGGATGATGGGCGGCAAATCGAACCATTCAGCGAAAGCGATGGGTCGTTCGACCTCGATGCCGCCTATGCAGCGGCAGATGCGGTGATCGCTGCGCGCATCGCGCGCGGCGAGCGGCCGGTCGGCTGGAAGATCGGCTTCACCAACCGCACCATCTGGGACGAGTATGGCGTTCGCGCACCCATCTGGGGGCCGACCTACGACACCTCGACATACGGGTTGGACCCCGAGCAAGGTCATGCGGAACTCGATATTTCCACCTTTATTGAACCGCGTATAGAGCCCGAGATCGTCTTCCGCGTCGCCCGTACACCGCGCGCGGACATGGACGACAGGGACCTGCTTTCGTGTATCGACGCCGTGGCCCACGGTTTCGAGGTGGTACAGTCGGTCTATCCCGGGTGGCGGTTTTCCGCTGCCGACACCGTCGCGGCTGCCGCCATGCATGGGGCGTTGCTGCACGGACCGATGCTGCCGATCGACCATAATGCGGCAGCGGACTGGATCCGCCGGCTGGAATCGTTCGAAATCGTGCTCTTCAGGAATGAGAGCGAGGTCGATCGCGGTTCCGCGCGCAACGTGCTCGACGGACCCCTTGCCGCGTTTCGCCACTTCGCCGCCGGGCTCGAAGAGCGTCCGATGGCGCGGGGCATCGAACCGGGCGACGTGGTGACCACCGGCACCGTAACGCGCGCGTTTCCGGTCGAGGCCGACGAGATATGGTCGACCCGCGTGGAGGGCCTGTCCCTGCCCGGCATGCGGCTGCATTTCCTGCCCACCCTGCCGGAGCGGACGGCGCGCCTGATCGAGCAGGCGGCACAGGCCCGGTTCCGCATGGAGAACCCTGACGCCTGTTCGAGCTCCACCGAACACGAGCAGGCGGTGACGACGAGCATCGCCGCCGAGACCGCACTCTCCCGTCTCCTCCTGCGAGACCGGGTCGGCCTTGCCGACGCCATGTTGGCAGTGGAGAAGCGCGTCCGGGCGCTAGCCGAGTCATGGAAGTCGAAGTCGCGCCCCTCCTCTTGAAGCGAAGCCGCTTCGATGCGACATGGTGGGTTCGCATCCAACGGACGGAAGACGATGGTCACTTATCTCGACGCGGACGCCGCGCCACAGCGCAATACCGGGCAGATCAGGCTCTACGGGCCCGATGCCTTCGAGGGCATGCGCAAGGCCTGCAACCTGACGGCGCGCTGCCTCGACGAGCTGGCAGGCATGGTTGCGCCGGGTGTCACGACGAACGCGATCGACCGCTTCGTCTTCGAGTTCGGCATGGATCATGGCGCAATGCCGGCGACGCTGAACTATCGCGGCTACACAAAATCGACCTGCACCTCGATCAACCATGTGGTTTGTCACGGCATTCCGGACGACAAGCCGCTGCGCGAGGGCGACATCGTCAATATCGACGTCACCTACATCCTTGACGGCTGGCATGGCGACTCCAGCCGCATGTATCCGGTCGGCCAGATCAAGCGGGCGGCCGAAAGGCTGCTGGAAGTCACCCATGAATGCCTCACGCGGGGTATCGCAGCCGTGAAACCCGGCGCGCGCACCGGTGCGATCGGCGCAGCCATCCAGACCTATGCCGAAAGCGAGCGCTGCTCCGTGGTGCGGGACTTTTGCGGACACGGCGTCGGGCGGCTCTTCCACGACGCGCCGAATATCCTGCACTACGGCAGCCCGAACGAGGGCGTCGAGATGCGCGAAGGCATGATCTTCACCATCGAGCCGATGATCAATCTCGGCCGGCTCCATGTGAAGGTGCTTTCCGACGGATGGACGGCGGTGACGCGTGACCGCTCGCTGTCGGCGCAATACGAGCACACCGTCGGCGTGACAGCCGACGGCTGCGAGGTTTTCACGGCTTCTCCCGCCGGTCTCGACAGGCCGGGGCTTGCCGCCTGACACGGTTCGCCTATCCTGTGCCCAAAGCTTGGGCGGGGAAGGTTGGACATGCAGGGCGACGATGGCGACGAGCGTGGTTTCTTCGCGGAACGAACGTTGCCTGCGCCACGCGCGGCGAAAGCCGCGGCGGAGAAACCGCACTATCTCGGACATCGCGAACGGCTGAGAACCCGCTTCCGGGAAGCTGGCGCCAGCGCGCTGTCCGACTACGAATTGCTCGAACTGCTGCTCTTCCGCTCGATTCCCCGCGCCGACACCAAGGGGCTCGCCAAAACGCTCATCAATCGATTCGGCTCGTTCGCGGAAGTGCTTGGCGCGCCTGAACATTTGCTGCGCGAGGTCGACGGCGTCGGCGACGCGGTCGCGCTCGACATCAAGACGATTGCCGCCGCTTCCAGCCGCATGGCCAGGGGCGCGATCGGGCAGCGGCCGGTGCTAGGCTCCTGGGCACAGGTAATCGACTATTGCCGGGCAGCCATGGCGTTCGAGCCGCGCGAGCAGTTCCGCATCCTGTTCCTCGACAAGAAGAACGTGCTGATCGCCGACGAGGTGCAGCAGTCGGGCACGGTGGACCACACGCCGGTCTATCCGCGCGAGGTCATGCGCCGCGCACTCGAACTTTCGGCCACGGCGATCATCCTTGTTCACAATCACCCTTCCGGCGACCCAACGCCCTCGCGCGCGGACATCGAGATGACGAAGACGATCATCGAAACCGGGAAGCCGCTCGGCGTGATCGTGCACGACCACATCATCGTGGGCCGCAACGGTCATGCGAGCCTGAAAGGCATGCAGCTTATCTAGATCGCAAGTCAGGGAAGGCTGAGAACGCCGCCTGTCACCGGCTCTCGGCAGCCTGTGGTGGTTGGGAAAGTCAGAGGCAGGCCGTTCATCGCGCGGACGGCGAGATAGGCCCATGCTTCCGCCTCCATGGCGTCGCCGTCAAGACCGGCATCCTCGGCCAGAAGAACCTCGACACCGGACGGCACGCCGGCGCGCAGATCGGCGACGATATGCGGATTGCGGCGCCCGCCACCGCAGACGATCCAGAGCTTCGGCCGGGCCGGCATGTGTGCGGCGGCCGCCAGGATCGCCTCGGCCGAGACGGCTGCCAGCGTGCGCGCGCCATCGGCGAGTTCCAGACCGGCGGCGAGATCGAGCGTGAAATCGTTGCGGTCGAGCGATTTGGGCGCGGCGCGCTCGAAGAACGGGCTTTGCATGTAGCGGTCGACGACGGGGCGTATCACGCCGCCCTCGCTGGCGATCATTCCATCGGCGTCGAACGGCACGCCCCCCTCGCCCGACACCCACTGGTCGATCAAGGCGTTGCCGGGCCCGCTGTCGAAGGCGACGGGATCGCCGTCAGCGGGCACGAACGTGACATTGGAAATGCCGCCGATGTTGACGAACCCCATCGGAAACCGCCGCAGGTCCTGCGGCAGCGAGCTTGCGAGCGCGGCATGGTAGGCCGGCACGAGCGGCGCGCCCTGCCCGCCATGCACCATATCGTTGGCGCGCATGTCGTGGACCACGGGCAAACCCGTTTCGCGCGCAAGCAAAGCGCCGTCGCCGAGCTGTACCGTCAGGGCCTGCTCCGGCCTGTGCAGCACCGTCTGCCCGTGAAAGCCGATCAATTGCGGGGTTATGTCGCCATGCTCCACCAGGAACCGCTTCACCGCATCCGCGTGGCGCAGCGTGATCTCGCGCTCCAGCGCCGCAAGGTCGCCCGGCCGCTCGTCACGCGCGTAAAGACCCCTGGCCTCATTCAACGCGGCTTCGATGCGACGGCGGAAGGCGGCTTCGTAGGCGACGAAGCCCGCCGGGCCGCGCCGCACGTCGCCCCGCCCGTCCGTGGTGACAACGGCAAGGTCGATGCCGTCCATCGAGGTGCCGCTCATCAGGCCGATCGCGCATGTCAGCGTCATTTCCGCCGCCGTTCTTGTGATTCTCGCATGCTTGATGCTAAAGCCGCGCGGGTTCCCGCGCCATTCGCAGCGCGGGCCAAATCTGTTCGATGGAAAGCACGATCATGTCCGCCTTCAAGTCCGACTTCCTGCGCACGCTTTCAGAACGCGGCTTCATCCACCAGATCTCGGATGAAACCGGTCTCGACGACCTCCTCGCCAAGGAAACCGTGACGGCCTATATCGGCTATGACCCGACGGCGTCGAGCCTGCATGTCGGACATCTCACGCAGACCATGATGCTCTACTGGTTTCAGCAGACGGGACACAGGCCCATTTCGCTGATGGGCGGCGGCACAGGCATGGTCGGCGATCCTTCCTTCAAGGAGGAAGCCCGCAAGCTGATGACGGTCGAGATGATCGAGGACAACATCGCCTCGCTCAAGGCCTGTTTCTCGCGCTACCTCGACTATGATCGCGACAGCAACGCGGCACTGATGATCAACAATGCCGAGTGGCTGCGCCCGCTCAACTATCTCGAATTCCTGCGGGACGTCGGCCGGCACTTCTCGGTCAACCGCATGCTTTCGTTCGACAGTGTGAAGACGCGCCTCGACCGCGAGCAGTCGCTGTCGTTCCTCGAATTCAACTACATGATCCTTCAGGCCTACGATTTCGTGGAGCTGAACAAGCGCTACGGCACGCGGCTGCAGATGGGCGGCTCGGACCAGTGGGGCAACATCATCAACGGTATCGATCTCGGCCACCGCATGGGAACGCCGCAGCTTTATGCCTTGACCTCGCCGCTGCTGACCACATCGTCGGGTGCCAAGATGGGCAAATCGGCTTCCGGCGCCGTATGGCTGAATGCCGACCTCCTCTCGCCCTACGAGTTCTGGCAGTACTGGCGCAATACCGAGGATGCCGACGTGGAGCGCTTCCTCAAGCTGTTCACGATCCTGCCGATGGACGAGATCGCGCGGCTTGCGGCGCTTGGCGGTTCGGAGATCAACGACGCCAAGAAGGTGCTGGCGACCGAGGTCTCCGCCATGCTGCACGGACGCGAGGCGGCCGAGCAGGCATCCGAGACGGCCCGCAAGACCTTCGAGGAAGGCGCTCTGGCCGAGAGCCTGCCGACAGTCGAGGTCGACCGGGCCGAGCTCGAAGGCGGTATCGGCGTGCTTGCGCTTTTCGTGAAAGCCGGGCTTGCCGGCTCCAATGGCGAGGCACGCAGGCACGTGCAGGGCGGTGCGGTGCGCGTCAACGACGAGCAGGTCACGAACGAAAAGCGCGTACTGGGGACCGGAGAACTCACCTCGGAAGGCGTTATCAAGCTCTCGCTGGGTCGCAAGAAGCACATCCTCGTCAGGCCGGCGTAACCGCCGGCCTGCACCTGAGTTCACGGCTGCGGTATGACCGAGACGGGTCGGAAACAGAGCAAAGGGGGCCTAGCCCTCCACGCCCCATTTTAGTTGGCTGGCATCGACAACGTCTGATCCCATGTGCTCAATAAAATAGTCTCGAATCCTTTGGCGATGCCGATCCCATCTGGGAGACATTCGCTCACTCTCATTCTCGTATTCAGCTAGAAATATCCATTCAACGAACTGGTCCGCTGTAACATCACCGGATTGAGGAACAAAATCGGTGACATGCATGAGCTTGTCGCCGTGCATTCCTCCACAATACCCATAACCAGCACAGACCGCGTGCATGAGCGAGTCGAATCTATTCTTTGCTTTCATGGAACATGCGCGATGGTGAAGCGGGATGCCTGCGAGCGCTGCCGCAACATATCCTTCTTGGCCGTGGGTCCGCAATGGATCGTTTTCCGACCGGGACTTCAAGAAGACGATCTGCTTCAGCCCACTCCTCTACGAGGCACGCAATCTCGTCGAGGAATGGGCTGAAGCAGATTTCGCCGCAATGAGGAATGCTCAGCCGGAGGGCCTTCAGCCACCAATGCGTATTTCCCGTGTCAGCGACCAATCTTGAGCCACGATCTCAATTGTGTCGTCACGGAAGTAGAACAGGAATTGACGGGAGGCCGGCAAGTCCGCCGACAAGACGTCCCAATCGTCGTCCTCGACGACCCGGGTATCACCCATAACCTCGTAGAACTCGCCCCATTTCGGAGCCTGGCCGCTGTATAGTCCCTGTCCTGCAAACCATGCATGATCGTTCGTCGCGTCCCAACGAAAGCGACTGCAACCAAGGAATCGTAGTGTCGCAATCTCCCCAGGATCGGCACTGTAGGCCCACGGGTTAAGACGAAAAGAAAGACAGACCGTATTGCCTTCGACCGCCAGTTCCACATCAGGAGCATTGGGCTCGGCATTCCAATCGGTGTTAAGATGCTGGAACGACAAATTGGTCATCAGCCATCTTGCACGCCGAGAGGGCGGTTTCTGCCTATCGCCGTCGTTTTTCATTTATGAGTTCACGGCCTAGCGGTATTCGAACACGGACCGGAAGATGCCGGGCGCGATGACGGATAACGGATTGACCTGAAGTTGCGGCTCGCCGGCCTTCCCGGCGAGCCGGAAGGTGATGCCGATCAGGCCCCGGTCGCGCCCGTTGCCGAGGATCTGACCGATCAGCGGAATCTCGCCGAAAATGCGGTTGAGGCCATAGGCGGGCATGAACGTGCCCGTCATGTCCATGTTGCCGGCGGTATCGTAGAAAGTGCCCTGGAAGGTCGAGCCGATCTGCGACCCGCGTACCACGCCCTGCTGCAGGTTCAGAAATCCCTGCCCTTTTTCGATCAGCGAGAAGCCGCGCTCGAACTGCACGCGCGAGGTGTCGATCTCGCCGCGCACGGCCTGATTGAGGGAGCGTCCGTCATTGGCGGGCGCCGTGGAGACGAGCGAGCGCAGCCGCGGTTCGTCTACGATCCAGAAATCGCGCGCGTCGACCTGGCCGCGTAGCGGCCCGTTGCCGGTGCCTGCGAGGGACATGGCGATCGTTCCGCCTTCCATGTGCTCATATATGTCGAGGAAGCGCAGCAGCGCGCCGGCATCGGCGGAATTCATGACGACCGTGCGGGCTTCACCCTCGCGCCCGTCGCGGAACGTCACCTGCCTGCCGCTGGCGGTGGTTCCGGAAAATTCGAGCCTGTCGGTGCGCGCGCCGGTGCCGCTGTATTTCAGCTTCACATCGCTGAGCGCCTCGCCGTGGAAGCCGACGACGCGATCGGCCTCCAGGTCGAGCGTGACGGGCGCGGCACCGCCCTGAGACGTGCCGCCGGTGGAATCCTTGGCGTACAGCTTCACGACCGAGCGGGCGTCGATGCTCTTGCCGCGCACGGTGATCGCATAGCCCTTGCCCTGCGCCTTCATGTCGAAGGAGAAATCGTCGCCGCGGTTGAGGCGTGCGGTGGGAAAACGCACGCTCGTCACTTCGCCGCGGGTGAAGGAAAGCGCGCCGCTGGCGCTGAATGTCTCGCCCGAGAGATTGAAATCGCGCAGGTCGACCCGGTTGCCGTCCATGGCCAGCGAGAAGGCGACGGTGGCGGGCACGCCCTTGCCCTTGCTCCAGCCGGCCCAGGGTATCGTCAGCGTCGCGTCCCGCAAGCTCGCCTTGATGGCACGGCTTTCGCTGGATCCGTCGTCCAGCTCGACCTCGGTCACGCCCGACAGCAATACGTCGAGGCCGGGCGCGATCGCCTCGCGGGCCGCATCGTCCATTTTCAGTGCAATGCTACGTGCGCGCACGACCGGGCTGTTCGCCCCCAGCGGCTCGACGAGCTTGAGTGTCGCCGGCGACCCGTTCATGCGCGCCTGCGCATCGATCACTGCCTTTGTCGGATCAACGGTGATGTTTCCGTTGGCGGCTGTGATCGTCTGGCCGTCGAACGGTTCGGCAAGCGACAGATTCTCGTAGTCGAGATCGACCTGCCAATCGAGGCTTTCCAACGGAATCGAGCGCTGCAGCGGAATGTCCGCAATCACAGTGCCTTTGACGGACCCGGAAAGATCGGCGGGTTTCAGGTCGATGAAACGCTGGACATCGATGGGATCGTAGCTGGCAAGCTGGAGGACGCTGCCCGCCTCCCCCTCGACGTCGATGCGCAGCTTGCCGATCACGGGCGTCACATGCGCCTCGCGCACGGTGAGTTCGCCATTGCTGGCCTTGACCGTGCGCCCGCCCGTCATGAAGACGGTGCCGCTTTCAAGGCTGATGTCCACGTCGGAACCGCGGAACGTAACCGCTCCCACACCGTCGCGCACGGGCGGGATGCGCCCCGCAACGTCGAAGCGCGTGCCCCGTATCGAAAACGTACCAGAGACTTCCCTGGCGCCGAACGGCACGCCGTTGCCGATACGGCCCGGCGGCGTGGTCAGGTCCAGCCGCCCTGTCTCGACATGGCCGCCATAGATGTTGGACAATACCCAGTTGCGCGCGCCGCCGGCGGCGAACCAGGGCCAGAGCTGCTTGACCTCACCGACGGGCATGTTCCGCACGTCCAGCGCCATTTCGAGGCCGGGGCTCTTGCCCCGCTCGAATATGGCGGCAGCGCGGCCCTCCACCTCCCCTTGAGAAGACCTGACGCCCATCTGGTCGACGCTGAGGCGACGGGATTCCGGATCCCACAATCCGGCGAGCCGCGCGACGACCGGCAGCGCCGGCTCCGGCGAGCCGTCGGGCGACACGGTTGAACCATCACTGACCAGTTCGAAACGGTATGTCGGTTGCGCGGACGCCGGATTGGGACCGACTGCACCATTGAACCGCCAGAACGAGCGTCCATTGGCAATATCGAGCCTTTCGATTTCGACCTTTCCGGTGCCGCGCTCCATGCTGGCGGCAACGTCGACATCGGCGATGAAAGAACCATCCTGCCCGAACGGTATGGTGAGCGCTGCAACGTGCGCGTCGATGTCCAGCCGTTCACCCGCCGCGGACTCGGAACCCGACAGCTCGGCCCTGCCTTCACCGCCGTCCGGCAAGGTGGAGGTGAGCTGGACGGCAAGCGTCTTGACCGTTTCCCCATCCGCGTCCAGCGCCGCCTGGCCTTCCACGCTGGACACACGGTCGCGGAATTCCAGTTCGCCCGCCAGGGCAAGCGCACCGTGCGCATCGCCTTCAAGGCTGGCGCTGCGAACGAGGAGCAGGGCGTTGTCGTCGTCACCCAGGACTATCTGGATGTCGGAGAGTTCGATGCCGTCGATATCCTCCCGGTCGAACAAGCCGATGAGCCGCTTTGCGCCGCCGAAAAGCTGCGACAGCGCGGCATCGCCATCGAGCAGCCCCTTTTCGTCGAACACGGGCAATTGCCGGCCGCCCCCCTCTATGCGGATCGCGGCCGGTTCTATGCGGGCGTCGGAGAGCCTCGCACTGGCAAGCTCGATCTGGCCGCGCAACAACGGCAGCAGGCGCAAACCAAAGCGCGCCGAACCGATCTGCATGACTTCCCGGCCATCGGCCGAGGCCGTAAGGCGAGCGTTTTCCACGCTCAGCCCTATCAGCCTCAACCCGGCGAACGAGATGCCGACCCCGCCGATCTCAGCGTTGAAATCCTTACCCGCCAGAGCGGAAACGGCCTGCTGCGCCTGAAGCCGCAGCCTTTCGTCCCCGATGCCCGAAAAAAGCGCCGCAGCCGCCACGACCACGATCAACGCGACCGTCATCGCCGCCATGAACGCGATCTTGATGCCGCGACGGCATACGCGCAGCCAGGGCGGCGTCTGCGTCAGCGGAAGAGCGGAGGGAAACTGGTCGAGACTCGTTATGTCGCCGCGGCGAAACCGGATCTTTTCATGAGGAGGTGCCTCGTGATGCACGCCGCCGAGCCTGTTTCCCACGTTGGACGAATCTGCCGAAACCACTATACCCGTCACCGCGCAAGCGTAACCACAAACAAGAGTGAGGGCATGACAAACATCAAGGTCGGCGACCCGGCACCGAGCTTCGATCTTCCCGGCGATGGCGGAACGCGTGTGTCGCTAGCCGCCCATCGCGGCGATATTGTGGTTCTGTTCTTCTACCCGAAGGACGACACGACTGCCTGCACTACGGAAGCCATCGACTTCAGCGCGCTCAAGCCGCAATTCGACGCGCTCGGCATCGTGCTGATCGGTATTTCGCCGGACAGCGCAAAAAAACACGACAGGTTCAAGACCAAGCATGGGCTGACCGTCGCGCTTGCATCCGACGAGGAGCGCACCGCCCTCGAGGCCTACGGCGTGTGGGTCGAGAAATCGATGTACGGCCGCAAATATATGGGCGTCGAACGCACGACGGTGCTGATCGACCGCGAAGGTCAGGTTGCCCGCATCTGGAACAAGGTGAAGGTGCGCGACCACGCGGCGGAAGTGCTCGAAGCGGCACGTGAGCTTGCCGCATAAACTCCAGGGAACGAAAACGGCCGCGTACCGTTCTGTTTGTGAAGCGAGTAATTCCCTTTCACGGAGATGAACATGCTGCGCGGTCTTTTGCTTTGGATGATTGGTATTCCTATTCCCATTATCATTCTGCTTTGGCTATTCTTCTTTTAAAGGCGTCCCGCGCCCGGAAGAATCAACAAGTCTGATTTGAATGCCCCGGCCCCGCCGGGGCGTTTGCGTTTCGACCACTGCCTGCCGCCCGGCAAAGCTTTGTTAACCCTAACAATGTGTAATGCGGCACACGATCCTCCTACTGTTGGGTACGTGTCCGTGAAAGAGAATCGGCAGACTTCGGTCTTCGGCAGACGTAGAGAACCGCACACCGTCATCATCGCCCGCGGCGACGAAATCCGGCACTTCATCGTAAGGCCGTGGCTCGCCGCCTTCGTGGGCTCGATGGTGGCTGCGATGGCGATCGGCTATCTGCTTGCCACTTCGTATCTGGTGTTGCGCGACGATCTGCTCGGCGCCACGGCCGCGCGGCAGGCCCGCATGCAGCAAGCCTATGAAGACCGCATCTC
Organism: Pseudomonadota bacterium; assembly: GCA_023388675.1. Taxonomy (GTDB): domain Bacteria; phylum Pseudomonadota; class Alphaproteobacteria; order Rhizobiales; family Rhizobiaceae; genus Aerobium. The sequence goes on from JAEWFU010000039.1 coordinate 13,606, forward strand.
GGCCCTGCGCGCGCAGGTCGACCGCATCACAAGCCGGCAGATTCTCGACCAGCAACTCGTCGAGAGCAAGGTTTCCGAACTGCTGGCCCGGCAGTCGCAGCTCACCCAGCGCCACGGCCGCATCGGCCCGATCCTCGAACGCGTTACCGGTACAGCCGGCAACCTGCCGGAGACCGCCCCCCTGCCCTCCAGCAAGCCCGAACTACGCGCGTTGAACGATAAGGCACCGGTGGTGATCGCCGACACCGGAGCCAGCTCGTTCTGGTCGACCAAGCCGGTGAGCCAGGGCTACGAGAGTGCAGCAGACCGGGCCGACCGCCTTTTTGTCTCGATCAATCGCTCGCTGCGCGCGATCGAATCGGAACAGATCGACGGGATCGATACCGCTACCGAGAGCGCATTCCTGGCCGCTGATGAAATCGCCGACGCGCTGCAGTCGGCCGGCCTCCCGGTCGAGCTCGATACCAGTGGCGAAGCCGTCGGCGGCCCGCTGCTCCCGGTGGAGGCAGGCCTCCAGTTCGAGGCGCGGGTGCGCGAACTCGACGAGGCGTTGAGCAAGCTCGAGGCGGTCAAGGCACTGGCACGCGAGATGCCGATCCACAACCCGGTGCCGGGCCGGCCCGTTTCGAGCAGCTTCGGCGTACGGCGCGACCCCATCATCAGGCGCCCGGCAATGCATGCCGGCATCGACTTCCGCGCGCCCTCAGGCACCGATATCCGCAGCACGGGCGCCGGCACGGTGGTCAAGTCCGGCTGGAACGGTGGCTATGGCAGGATGGTCGAGATCGACCACGGCAACGGCCTGACCACGCGCTATGCGCATATGAGCAAGCTCCGCGTCAAAAAGGGCCAGACGGTAGAAACCGGCGACGTCGTCGGCGAGGTCGGATCGAGCGGCCGCTCGACCGGGCCGCACCTTCACTACGAGGTTCGCCGCAACGGAGACGCAATCGACCCGTTGCGGTTTCTCAAGGCCGGCAAGAAGGTCAGCAACCTGCTGTGACCGGATCCGGAGACGTCAGTCGATATCCTCGACCGGCTCCCCGCTTCCACCCTCGATGCGTTGCGACAGTGCCGCTTCCATGAACTCGTCCAACTCGCCGTCGAGCACATCCTGCGGGCTCGTGCTTTCGACACCGGTGCGCAGGTCCTTCACGAGCTGGTAGGGCTGCAGGACATACGAGCGAATCTGGTGGCCCCAGCCGATGTCGGTCTTCGATGCCTCGGTGGCGTTGGCGACGGCTTCGCGCTTCTTCAGCTCATCTTCATAGAGGCGTGAGCGCAACATCTCCCAGGCCTTGGCGCGGTTCTTGTGCTGCGAGCGCTCGGCCTGGCACGCAACCACGATGCCGGTCGCCAGGTGCGTGATGCGAACCGCCGAGTCCGTCGTGTTAACGTGCTGGCCGCCCGCACCCGACGCTCGATAGGTGTCGATGCGGACATCGGACTCCGACACGTCGATCTGGATCGTGTCGTCGATGACGGGATAGACCCAGCAGCTTGCAAACGATGTGTGCCGCCGCGCGTTGGAATCGTATGGCGAAATGCGCACGAGCCGGTGCACGCCCGATTCCGTCTTCAACCAGCCATAGGCATTGTGGCCCTTGATGTGCACGGTGGCGGACTTGATGCCCGCCTCCTCGCCGTCGTGGACCTCGAGCACCTCGACCTTGAAACCGCGCCGCTCGGCCCAGCGGGTGTACATGCGCAACAGCATGTTGGCCCAATCCTGGCTTTCCGTGCCGCCGGCACCTGCATGGACTTCGAGATAGGTGTCGTTGGAATCGGCCTCGCCCGAGAGCAGCGTCTCGATCTGGCGCGCCTGCACCTCGCCGCGCAACGCGCGGATGGCGGTTTCGGCTTCGGCGATCACGGACTGGTCGCCCTCTTCCTCGCCAAGCGCGATGAGCTCGACACTGTCGTTGAGCGACTGGGTAAGCCCGGTGATACCCTTGATGCCGTCGTCCAGCATCTGGCGTTCCCGCATCAGTTGCTGCGCTTCCTGAGGATCGTTCCAGAGCTCGGCGTCCTCGGCGCGCATGTTCAGGTAATCAAGTCGTTTTACGGCCTGATCCCAGTCAAAGATGCCTCCTCAGCAGGGTTATGGCCTGCTTGATTTCGTCGACAAGATATTCGGTTTCTGCGCGCATGGCAGCGTGTGGTCCTGTTGTTCGGATGTCTGAATCGGCGCGGACCATAGGGACCGCACAAACAGCTGTAAAGAGCGCCTGCCTACCCGGAGACGGCGATAGCTCGCGCATCGTTCAAGATAGTTGCGAGGGCTTCGGCTTCGCCCCAAGATCCGGCGCAGCCTTGCCGCACCAAGTCTGCCGGTCGCGCGCCGACAGACCTTTCAGCCAGTTCGCACCACTCAGTAAAGGCCGCCGCCGCCGGAACTGATCGCTTCGCTGGCCTGGGGCGAAATCTCACGGGCGCGCTCGGCAGCCTGGAAATCGTCCATGCCAATCACCCAGTAGCTATCTGCAGGCCCGGTGCCGGGCTTGAACGCTTCCATGATGGCGCCGCCCGCACCTTCCGCAGCGCGCATGCCGCTCTTGCGGTCGACGGCGATCATCTTCATGCCCTCGGGCACGCGGAAGTCGACGGGCCGCGTATCCTTCAGCACCTCGGCCATGAATTCCTTGAAGATCGGCGCCGCAAGTCCGCCGCCGGTCGAGCCCTTGCCCATGTGTCGAGGCTGGTCGTAGCCCATGTAGACGCCGACGACGAGGTCGGGCGTGTAGCCCACGAACCAGGCATCCTTCTCGTCGTTCGTGGTGCCGGTCTTGCCGGCGATCGGATAGCCGAGCTCGGCGATCGTCGTCGCCGTGCCGCGCTGCACCACGCCCTCCATCATGGAGGTGATCTGGTATGCGGTCATCGGGTCGAGCACCTGATCGGAATTGTCGACCAGCTCAGGCTCCGCCTGGCCATCCCATGCCGTGGCATTGCAGCCTTCGCACTCGCGCTGGTCGTGCTTGAAGACCGTCTTGCCGTAACGATCCTGAATGCGGTCGATCATCGAGGGAACGATGTGCTTGCCGCCATTGGCCATGATCGAATAGGCCGAGACCATGCGCATCACGGTCGTTTCGCCCGAACCCAGAGACATGGCCAGCACAGGCAGCATCTTGTCGTAGACCCCGAAGCGCTCGGCATACTCGGCCACCAGATTCATGCCCATGTCGTTGGCAAGTCGCACGGTCATCAGGTTGCGCGAGCGCTCGATGCCGGCGCGAAGCGTCGACGGGCCGGCAGAACCGCCGCCGTAGTTCTTCGGCTCCCAGACCTCGTTGCCGATCCGGATCGAAATCGGCGCGTCGAGCACCACCGAAGCCGGCGTGTAGCCATTGTCGAGCGCAGCAGCGTAGACGAACGGCTTGAATGCCGAACCGGGCTGGCGATAGGCCTGCGTCGCGCGGTTGAATTCCGACTGCGAATAGGAGAACCCGCCGACCATCGCGAGCACGCGGCCCGTATGGGGATCCATCGCGACCATGCCGCCGGACACCTCCGGAACCTGGCGAAGGGCCCAGCCAGATTCGGCCTCGCCGCCGGCCTCGACCTTTTCGACGAAAACGACATCGCCGGCCTTGAGAACCTCGGCAGGGGAGTCGGCCTTCAAGCGCTTGCCGTCCGCCGTGTAGCGCAACGCCCAGCTCATGTTTTCCTTCGAAACGGACGCGGTCTCGCGCTCGTCGCTGAGCGCGCCCGATGCCTGGCGGGACGGCTGAAGCCCGACATCGAGGCCCTGGTCGGAAGAGGCCAGGACAACTGCAAGCCGCCACTCAGGCACGTCGGAAAGACGCTCGACCTCGCCGAGCGGCACACCCCAATCGCCGGAAACGTCGATGGAGGTGACGGGACCGCGATAGCCGCGCAGCGTATCGTATTTGAGCAGGCCGTTCTGCAGCGCCTTGCGCGCCACGACCTGCATCTTCGGATCGAGCGTCGTGCGCACCGACAGGCCGCCCTCATAAAGCGCATCCTCGCCGTAGCGCGAGATGATCGCGCGGCGCACCTCTTCGGTGAAGTACTCGCCGGCAAAGAGGTAGGTACCGCCACGCCGCGGCGTCACGCCCAGCGATGACGCCTTTGCCTTTTCCGCCTCCTCGGGTTCGACATAGCCGTTGGCAACCATCTGGTCGATGACCCAGTTGCGGCGCTCGATCGCCCGCTCGGTATTGCGGAACGGATGATAGTTCGACGGTCCCTTGGGCAGCGCTGCGAGATATGCGGATTCGGCAACGGTCAACTCGTTGACTGACTTGTCGAAATAGGTCAGCGCCGCGCCGGCGATGCCGTAGGCGCCGAGACCGAAGAAAATCTCGTTGAGATAGAGTTCGAGGATGCGATCCTTGGAATAAGCCTGCTCGATACGGAACGACAGGATCATCTCCCGGATCTTGCGGTCGTAGGTCACGCTGGAATCCAGCAGGAAGTTCTTGGCGACCTGCTGCGTGATGGTCGACGCGCCGACCGGCCGGCGACCCGAACCGACATTCTGCACGTTGGTGACGACAGCCCGCACCAGACCGGTGATGTCGACACCCGGATGCGAATAGAAATTCTTGTCCTCGGCGGAAAGGAACGCGGCCTTGACGCGGTCGGGCACAGCCTGGATCGGCAGGTAGAGACGCCGCTCGCGGGCGAACTCACCCATGAGCGCACCATCGGAAGCGTGAACACGGGTCGTCACCGGCGGCTCGTAGCGCGCCAGCACTTCGTAGTCGGGCAAGTCCTTGGTGACGCTGCCGACATAGATCGCAACACCTGCCGCTGCCACGAGCGCAAGTGCGACGCCGACGCCGAAGAAATATCCGATAAGACGTATCATGCCCACTCCAGTCTGCGGATCGAAGGGTACTACGCCATCGCCACGCCCTGCGGGGGTGAAGTCGCGCTCCGCTCCGTTCGCCCCCTTCTCATGCCCTCTTGTGGGCAAATTGCGGCGGCTGGGAAGCGCATTTGCGCGATTCTTCGATTAAATCACAGTGTGTTGTGTCGTTGCAACGAATGTGAGTCCGGCCGCGCAATCGCCTCACCCGCCTGCCCCCTGCCGCGCGGACTCGAAAAGGCCGATCGCCGACGAGATGCTTGAGACCGCCTTGGCGCGCCAATCGGGATCGCGCAGCAGCTTTTCGTCCTCCGCATTGGACAGATAGCCGAGCTCGAGCAGCACCGAGGGAACATCCGGTGCACGAAGCACCCGGAAACCCGCGAAGCGGTGCGGGTTCTTGTTGATCATCTGGATCGATGACGACAGCTCGCCCACCAGCGAGCGGGCGAAACGGATGGAAAAGCTCTGCGTTTCGCGCCGAATGAGATCGGCCAGGATGTCGGCAACCTCCTGGCTCTCTTCCTCGACGGTGATGCCTGCGACCTCGTCGGCCAGGTTCTCGCGGATCGCCTTGGCGGCGGCTTCAGCGTCGGAGGCCTTGTCGGCAACGGTGTAGACGGTTGCGCCGCGAACCCCACGCAGCCGGATCGCGTCGGCATGGATGGAGATCAGCAGGTCGGCCTCGTGCTGGCGCGCGATGCGAACGCGTTCGTCGAGACGCAGAAACAGATCCCGGTCGCGCGTGAGAAAGACATCGTACTCGCCCAGATCGCGCAGCGCCTTCTGCAATTCGAGCGCAAATGCGAGCGTTATGGTCTTCTCCAGGGTGCCCGTGACGCCCTTCGCTCCCGTGTCGATGCCGCCATGGCCGGCGTCGATGACGATCCGGAACGGTCGTGGACCGTCATTGCCGGTTTGACCGACCCGATCGCCTTTGGGGGCCGTCTGCGTCGAACCGGTCGCCTCGATCTGCTCGGCCATCGCCGTCTCGAAGGCCTGCTCCGAACCGGCGACAATATCGGCAACGAGGCGGAAGCCCTGATTCGATTCGTTTTCGAGGATATCCATCCGCTCGATGGCGAACGGCCCGTCGAATGACAGGATGATGCGGGAGCGCCCCTCATCGAGGTTGCCGTAGCGCACCTCGGAGACCATGCCGCGCGGCTCCAGTTCCGCCTCGTCGAACGAGAACCCGGCCTCAGGCAGGTCGATCACGATGCGATGCGGGCTGCGCAGCAGAAACCAGCGCATCTCCGGCTCGCGGTCGAAATGCACGACGATACGCGTGCGTGCGGCATCGCCGGCCATCTTGTAGCCGTGCGCCTGCAACATCTCTTCCGCCGATGCGCCGGAAGCCCCGCACAGCATGGTCACGACAATCAGCAGCCATGCGCAAAAGCCTGCAGCCGGCCGGCCTCGCCTGCCTTCGAATGCGGATCGATAAGGCTGCGGCTGCATTGCGTCCTGTTCTGCTTCGGTGTCGGAAATTCGTGATATTAACGATTGGTAGCGGCGTATGGTTAAGCAACCCTTTCATGCGCGACCCGCCACCGACAGATACGAATCGGGCTGCGAAATCGGGGTTGCCATGACCTGCCGCAAATCATAAAAGCGGGCTTGGATCACTGCAATGCTCGTGATCGTTCCAGCCTGCCGCCCACCCTTGCCTTGGCAGCAACGGCATTTTGGCGGCTTACAAGGCCCGACCGGTCCCGGCGCAGCGTTTCCGAAGGATTTTTCTGCAGGGTGGGTCCGGTGACGCGGGCCCCCTGGCGTGAGGAAAACGGCGGGGCTGTGCGCCCTGTCGGCTCTGTACGAGCACACTAGCTGGTCCGTCCTGTCGGACCTTGGTTCAAAATGGTTCCGCATGTAACGCGATGATCGAAAGCCCGACCATGTTCCAGCCCGGAAGAAACCGCGCCGTCCCGGCCGCGGCCGGAGCGGATGGTCGGCCACGGATGCGCTTTGCGGCCACACTATTGTCCGGCGCGTCTACCAGAACGTCGCAAAGGAGCCGCGTGTTTGCGCGGTTGCCGTCGTCTGCCCGCGCCGGGGAGACAAGACATAATGCCCAACAAAATGCTTATAGATGCCTCCCACCCGGAGGAAACGCGGGTTGTCGTCGTTCGCGGTAACCGCATCGAAGAATTCGATTTCGAGTCCCAGGACAAGAAGCAGCTCAAGGGAAATATCTACCTGGCCCGCGTGACGCGGGTGGAACCGTCGCTTCAGGCCGCGTTCGTCGAATATGGCGGCAACCGGCACGGCTTCCTGGCCTTTTCCGAAATCCATCCCGACTACTACCAGATTCCGATGGCCGACCGGCAGGCGCTGCTGCGCGCCGAGGCAGAAGAGGCTCAGTCCGAGGACGACGAGGACGAAAGCGAGGAACGCGGACGCAATCGCCGCCGCCGTCGCGGCGGTCGAAACCGCGGGCGCGCCACCGACGAGCGGAAAGCTTCCGACGACGCGGGGAACCAGTCGGACGAGTCGCCTTCCGAGGATGACGCGAACGAGGAAAACGGCGCCGATGCCGAGGATAGCAGCGGCGACGATACGCCCCGCGCCATCGCCGAGGCCGTTGAAACCGATTCTGTCTCGGAAGATGTCGAGAGCGACGATCGTCGCGACGGCGCCGACGACGATGATGCCGGCAATGGGGACAATGGCGGCAACAACGAGGATGGCGAGGTCGAATCGGTCGGCGCGGAGGACGCGCTGGAGGAAATCCGCGAACGTCGTCGGCCCAGCCGCCGCCAGTACAAGATCCAGGAGGTCATCAAGCGCCGGCAGATCCTGCTGGTGCAGGTGGTCAAGGAAGAGCGCGGCAACAAGGGCGCGGCGCTCACCACCTACCTGTCGCTCGCCGGCCGCTATTCGGTGCTGATGCCCAACACGGCGCGCGGCGGCGGCATCTCCCGCAAGATCACCAATGCGCAGGACCGCAAGCGGCTGAAGGACGTGGTCAAGGATCTCGACGTGCCGCAGGGCATGGGAGTCATCCTGCGTACGGCCGGCGAAAGCCGCACCAAGGCCGAGATCAAGCGCGACTACGAATATCTGATGCGGCTGTGGGACAATGTGCGCACGCTGACGCTTTCGTCGTCGGCGCCGGCCCTCGTCTACGAGGAAGGCTCGCTCATCAAGCGCTCTGTGCGCGACCTTTACAACAAGGACATCGACGAAATCCTGGTCGCGGGCGAAGAGGGCTATCGCGAGGCCAAGGATTTCATGCGCATGCTGATGCCGAGCCATGCGAAGGTCGTGCAGCCCTACCGCGACACGTCGCCGATCTTTGCGCGCAACGGCATTGAGGGCCAGCTCGACAAGATGCTGCAGCCGCAGGTGACGCTGAAGTCCGGCGGCTACATCATCATCAACCAGACCGAGGCGCTGGTCGCCATCGACGTCAACTCGGGGCGTTCGACCAAAGAGCACTCGATCGAGGACACCGCGCTCCAGACCAATCTGGAGGCGGCCGAGGAAGTCGCGCGGCAGCTTCGCCTGCGCGACCTTGCCGGCCTGATCGTGATCGACTTCATCGACATGGAGGAGAACCGCAACAACCGTGCGGTCGAGAAGCGTCTCAAGGACCATCTGAAGAACGACCGCGCGCGCATCCAGGTCGGCCGTATCTCGCATTTCGGCCTGCTCGAGATGTCGCGCCAGCGCATTCGCGCCTCGGTGCTCGAATCGACCATGCAGCCCTGCCCCCATTGCGGCGGCGCGGGCCATGTGCGCTCGGAATCGTCGGTGGCGCTCCACGTCGTGCGTGCGATCGAGGAATTCCTGCTCAAGGATTCGCGCAATCACATCACGGTGCGCACGCCGACTTCGACTGCCATCTACGTGCTCAACCACAAGCGCTCCACGCTGACCGAACTGGAACTCCGTTTCGGGCTGACGATCTCGGTGGAGGCCGATGAAGGCGTCCGCTCGCAGCATTATGCGATCATCAAGGGCGCGCCTGCCGAACGGCCGGCGGGCTTCACGCCGCCCGCGCCCGTCGTCTATCCCGAGGAGCCCGAGGACGACATCATCGATGTCGTTGACGAGGAAGAGGAGACGGAAGCCGCCGCACCGGCAGAGCAGCGAAACCAGGACGAAGGCGGCGACGGCCAGCGCAAGCGCAAGCGGCGCAGGCGGCGGCGGGGCGGCCGCGACCGCGACCGCAATGCCGAGGCATCCGATTCCGGCACGCAGGGTGAAGACGCGGATGCCGATGCCTCCGCAGGCCAGGCAGACGAGGTCGATGCCGGGGACGATGACGCTGCCGAGCAAACCGTTCAGGCCGACGCCGATGGCGAGGGTCAGTCGAAGAAGCGCCGGCGCGGCAAGCGCGGCGGCAAGCGCAACCGTCGCGACGACGAGGCCGCAGCCGAGACGGGCGACGAAGCGGTTTCGGCGGCGACGGAAGGCGAAGCGCCTGCGGACGTAGCGCCCGAAATGGCCGATCAGGCAGCGATGGACGCCGTCGAGGCCGCCGCACCGGCTGTGCCGGTCGCCGAGGTTGAAGCCGCCGAGAAGCCGAAGAAAAAGGCGACGCGCCGGACCTCCAAGAAGGCGAAGGCCGAGGAACCGGAAGTCGCTGAAGCAGCGGCCGATCTGGCAGCACCTACGACTGACGAGGCAGCCGAAGCGGCTGCGGACAAGCCAGCCAAGCCGAAGGCGAAACGTGCCCCCCGCCGCAAGGCTGCTGCCGCGGAGGCAGTCGTGGAGGAGGCGGCAAGCGAGGCCGTGCCCGTCGAAGCTGCCCCGGAAGCGCCCTCCGAGCCCGTAGCGGCTGCCGAAAAGCCGGCAGCCCCCAAGGCCGACGCCAAGCCAGCAGAGCCTGTGGTGACGTCTTCGACTTCTTCGGACGAGGAGAGCAAGCCGCGCAAGGGCGGATGGTGGCAGCGCAAGGGCTTCTTCTGATCCCTCGCCTTACCTGAAAAGCAATTGAGAAACCGGCGCCTGCGCCGGTTTCTTCGTTAAAGAGCGTCGCGTCTAAAGCGTGTCGCTGCCAATGGTATTCGGATAGGCGCTCTACACCTGCGCCGCGTCGATTCGCATCGAACATCTCAGCGACGTCATCCTCGGGCTTGTCCCGAGGATCTACTGCCCTGACAGGTTGGCAGATCCTCGGGACAAGCCCGAGGATGACGTCGTCGATATGAATCCGCCAACGCGCAACACGCTTTAAACGGACTCATGCGAGACGCTTCAGGTTTTTGTTTTTGTGCATGTCTTTATCCCGAAACCGGTACCCACTTTCGGGAGACATGCCCTAGAGCCAGGCGCGCAGCCGCTCGATCGCGCTGGCAATGTCGGCCTCGCTGCCGGCATAGGACAGACGCATGAAGCGGTGCCCCTCGGCAAGGTCGAAGTCGAGCCCGGGCGTTGCCGCGACATGGCATTCCTTAAGCAGGCGCTGCGCAAAATCCATGCTGTCGTTGGTATGGCGTGACACGTCGCAATAGGCGTAGAACGCGCCGTCCATCGGGGCGGCCAGCGGCAGGCCGATCTGCGGCAGGGCCTCGGCCAGCAACGCGCGGTTGACGCGGTAGCGCTCCTTGACCCGGTCCAGCTCGTCGCCCGCCTCGAAGGCGCGGATCGCGGCTGCCTGCGAAATCTCCGGCGCTGAAATGTAGAGGCTTTGCGCCAGACGCTCGATCGGTCGCACGAGCGCCTCCGGCAGCACCATCCAGCCGATGCGCCAGCCGGTCATGCAATAATATTTGGAGAACGAGTTGATGACCGTCACGTCGTCGCCGAAGGCAAGCGCTGTCGTATCGGGCGCGTCATAGGCCAGCCGATGGTAAATTTCGTCCGAGATGACCGCAATGCCCATCGCGCGCGCGGCCTCGACGATGCCGCGCAGCGCCTCAGGGGGAATCACGGCGCCGGTGGGGTTGGCAGGGCTGGCAAACAAGAGACCCTTGAGCGGCCTTTCGCGGTGCGCCCTTTCAAGATGTTCCGCCGTCAGCGCGCCCTCCCCGTCGAGCCTGATCTCGACGACCTCCAGCCCGAGCGCGATCAGAACGTTGCGATAGGCCGGATAGCCGGGCGCGGTGATAGCGACGCGGTCGCCCGGATCGAACATCCCGAGAAAGGCAAGGTTGAAGCCGGCTGACGAGCCGGTGGTCACCGCAATGCGCGCGGCCGGCACCTCGATGCCGTAGTGATCCGCGTAATGTGCCGCGATCGCCTTTCGCAGGGCCGGCAGCCCCAGCGAATCGGTGTAGCCGATTTTCCCTGCCGCGATCGCTTCGGCCGCCGCCTGGCGCACTATGGCCGGTGCGGGATCGGACGGCTGGCCGACTGCCAGGGACACGACCGGATGGCCTTGCGCCTTGAGCCTGTTGGCCTCGGCCAGCACGTCCATCGCGTGGAACGGTTCGACCTCGCTGCGTCGTGAAATGGCGGCGGCCATCGTGGCTCCTTGTGTTGGCGGTCGCAATGCGCCGCACAAATGCCGGAAAGGCGTGGACATCACAAGTTCATGATTTCATTCGCCCCGCCTTTTCACCGCATGCGAGGTCGGTTACCTGTGGCTGCCATGTCGTCGCTTCTTTCACGCGCCTTCGCCGTCCGTCTGCTCGCGGCTGCCGCCATCGCGGCGCCGATGACGCTGCCCGCGCCAACGCCGGCATTCGCCCAGGCGCGCAACATCTCGCTCGTGCGCGATGCGGAGATCGAGGCGCTGGTGCGCGAATATGCGCGGCCCGTGCTCGAAGCCGCGGGCCTTGGCCGTTCCGGCATCGAGATCGTGCTGGTCAACAATCCGTCGTTCAATGCCTTCGTGGCCGGCCGGCGCATCTTCATCAACACCGGCACGCTGATGATGTCGGAGACGCCCAACGAGGTCATCGGTGTGCTTGCCCATGAGGCCGGCCACATCGCCGGCGGCCATCAGCAGCGCCTGCGCGAACAGCTTGCCCGCGCACAAACGCTGGCCGTCGTGGCAACCGTCCTCGGGGTCGGCGCCGCGGTCGCGGGCTCCGCTTCGGGGGTGCAGGGAATGGGACAGTCCGCCGCCGGCATTTTCACCGGCGGCATGGAGGCCGCGCGGCGCTCGGTTCTCAGCTACCAGCGCACCGAGGAAGCCACCGCCGACCGGTCCGCGATCACCTATCTCGAACGCACCGGGCAGTCGGCCAAGGGCATGCTGACGACGTTCGAGCGGCTGGCGGATTCGATGACGCTGGCCGGCGTAAGGGTGGATCCCTACCAGCTCAGCCATCCTGTGCCGCGCGAGCGCATCGCCAATCTCGAGACGCTGGCGCGTGCAAGCCGCCATTTCGACCGCAAGGACCCGCCGGCGCTGCAACAGCGCCACGATATGGTGCGTGCGAAGATCGCGGCATTTACCCAGGGGCATGCGGCGGCGGGGCGACTTTTCCGCAGCAACCCGGGTGGCGTGCCTGCCATTTATGCCGACGCAATCGGCACTTTCCTTTCGGGCAACGCGCGTGCCGCCGTCAGCAAGATCGATACGCTCGTGCGAGCGGCGCCCAAGAACCCGTATTTCCATGAGATGCGCGGCGAAATCCTCATGAAGGCCGGCAGGCCTGCGGAGGCCGCCAGTTCCTTCGCCACGGCGATGCGGCTGGACCCGCACAGATCGGGCATCATCCAGATCGGCCACGGACAGGCGCTGATGGCCACCGGCAAGCAGGAAGACCTGCGCAAGGCCGTCAATGAGCTCCAGGCAGGTCTTTCGCGCGACCGCGAATATGCCGCCGGCTACCGGTACCTGGCCCAGGCCTACGGACAGCTCGGAGATGTTGCGCAGGCCGAGCTTGCCACTGCCGACGGCCATTTCTATTCCGGCAACTATCGCGACGCGAAAATCTTTGCCGCGCGGGCGCAGCAGAAGATGCCCAACGGTTCCTCCGGCTGGCTGCGAGCGCAGGATATCATCAACTACAGACCGGTTGGCCGCTAAGCGTCGCCACACCAGAGAACAAGGAAGAAGACAATGGGCAAGACGGTCGCACTGGGCATCGCAGGCGTCACGATTTCGGTGGCGATGCTTGCCCTGGGTTTCGCCGCGGGTAACCGGGCGGATATGTCCGCCGCGCCGCAGGAGGCAGCGGCAGCCGTCGAGCCTGCATCGGGCACGCGCGGCGAGATCGAAACCGTCGTGCGCGAGTATCTCCTTTCCAATCCCGAAATCCTCAGCGACATGCAGATCGCGCTGGAGGAGAAGGAGCGCGAGTTGCAGCGCGTCGCGCAGGTCGAGACGATCGCTTCGTCTTCGGACGCGATTTTCGACGCCGAACACGACGGCGTGGTCGGCAACCCGGAAGGCAGCGTCACGATCGTCGAGTTCTTCGACTACAATTGCGGCTTCTGCCGTCGCGCCATGGACGACATGGACGCGATGGTCGAAGCGAATCCGGATCTGCGCTTCGTGCTGAAAGAACTTCCCATCCTCGGCCCGGATTCGCAGAAGGCCCATGTCGTTTCGATGGCTTTCCGGGCACTCGCACCTGAAAAATACGCCGCGTTCCACCGCGAGCTGCTGTCGGGCGAGCGCGCAACGGAAGACGCTGCAATCCGCGTGGCTGTCGCACAGGGCGTCGACGAAGCAGCGCTTCGCGAGGAGATGAAGAACCCCGCGATCATGGATGCCTTCAACCAGACATATGAGCTTGCAAGCAGGCTCTCGATCACCGGTACGCCGTCCTACGTCATCGGCGAGGAAGTCGTTTTCGGCGCGCTCGGCCTCTCGGTTCTGCAGGAGAAGGTCGATCAGGTGCAGGCGAGCAACTGACGAGAGAGCATCCTGGCGGACGAGCGCGCCATTTTACGCTGCTGTGGACATGAAAAGAACGCACTTGCGCTCTTTTCGCCGCTGGTTATGCCCTTTATAGAGGTGCCGGCGCAGGAACCCGTCTTTATATGTCCAATATCATTTTCGTCCTCAACGGCCCCAACCTGAATATGCTCGGCAAACGCGAGCCCGGCATCTATGGCGGGGAGACTCTTGAGACGATCGGTGAGGACTGCCGCTCGGCCGGCGCGAAGCTTGGCCTCGAGATCGACTTTCGCCAGTCCAATCACGAGGGCGTGCTGGTAGACTGGATTCAGGAAGCGGGCTCCAGGGCGAAAGGCATCGTCATCAATCCCGGCGCCTACAGCCACACCTCCATCGCGATTCACGACGCGATCCGCGCGGTCTCGCCGCTGCCGGTCGCGGAAGTGCATCTCTCCAATATTCACGCGCGCGAAGAGTTCCGGCACCATTCCTGGGTGTCGTCGGTCGCGACCGGCATGATCTGCGGCTTCGGTTCGCAAGGCTACGTCATGGCACTGCACGCGCTCGCCGCCCGGCTCGGGGCGGCCCAGCAAAAAGGGCAAGGATAAAACTCCGATGTCGACGAAGAAATCCGGTGTTGACCAGCAACTCATCCGCGACCTCGCGAGCATTCTCGACGAGACGAACCTGACCGAGATCGAGGTCGAGCAGGAAGATCTGCGCATCCGCGTGTCGCGCACGCCGGCAGCCGTTCAGGCCTATTCGGCACCTGCCGCAGCGCCCGCACCTGCGCCGGCCGCACAGGCGGCATCGTCCGCAACCGCGGCCCAGCCTGCCGCATCGGCCGACAACAGCAAGAATGCCGTTCCCTCTCCGATGGTCGGCACGGCCTATCTGGCGGCTGCGCCCGGCGCCAAACCCTTCATCGAGGTTGGCCAGCAGATCAAGGAAGGCCAGACGCTGCTGATCATCGAGGCGATGAAGACGATGAACCAGATCCCCTCGCCGCGCTCCGGCACCGTCACCGCGATCCTGTTCGAGGATGCGCAGCCGGTCGAGTACGGTGAGCCGCTGGTCGTCATCGAGTAAGCCGGGGCAAGGAGGATGTTCCAGAAAATCCTGATCGCCAATCGCGGCGAGATCGCCCTGAGGGTGCTGCGCGCCTGCAAGGAGCTCGGCATCCAGACGGTGGCCGTGCATTCCACGGCGGATGCGGATGCGATGCATGTCGGCCTCGCCGACGAGAGCGTCTGCATCGGCCCGCCCGCCTCGCGCGATTCCTATCTCAATATCCACCAGATCGTCGCCGCCTGCGAGATCACCGGTGCCGACGCGATCCATCCCGGCTACGGGTTCCTGTCGGAAAACGCCAAGTTCGCCGACATTCTCGCCGCCCACAACATCACCTTCATCGGGCCGTCGGGCGACCACATCCGCGTCATGGGCGACAAGATCGAGGCCAAGCGCACCGCCAAGCGCCTCGGCATTCCGGTCGTGCCGGGCTCCGAGGGCGCGGTTTCCGACGAAAAGGAAGCGCTGCGGATCGCGGCCGAGATCGGCTATCCGGTCATCATCAAGGCTTCGGCCGGCGGCGGCGGGCGCGGCATGAAGGTGGCCCGCTCCGAAGAGGACCTGCTGGTTGCGCTGAATACGGCGCGCACGGAAGCGGGTGCCGCCTTCGGCGACGATGCCGTCTATATCGAGAAATATCTCGAAAAGCCGCGCCATATCGAGGTGCAGATCGTCGGCGACGG
>JAEWFU010000107.1 GCA_023388675.1 Pseudomonadota bacterium
ACATCGACAAGGAAACCGTCGACTGGCAGGACACCTATGACGGCTCGGGAAGCGAGCCGAAGGTGCTGCCGGCAAGGTTCCCGAACCTGCTGGTCAACGGTTCCGGCGGCATTGCCGTCGGCATGGCCACCAACATTCCGCCGCACAATCTGGCCGAAGTGGTCAATGGTTGCGTCGCGCTGATCGACAACCCCGCGATCGAACTGCCGGAACTGATGGAGATCATCCCCGGTCCGGACTTCCCGACCGGCGGCATCGTGCTCGGACGCTCGGGCATCTACAACGCCTACTCGACCGGGCGCGGCTCCATCGTCATGCGCGGCCGCGTGCATGTCGAGGAAATCCGCAACGAACGCGAGGCCATCGTCGTCACCGAGATTCCGTATCAGGTGAACAAGGCCTCGATGATCGAGAAGATGGCGGAACTGGTGCGCGACAAGCGCATCGAGGGTATCTCCGACATCCGCGACGAAAGCGACCGGCAGGGTTATCGCGTCGTCGTCGAGCTGAAGCGCGACGCCAATGCCGACGTGATCCTGAATCAGCTCTATCGCTATACGCCCCTGCAGACCTCGTTCGGCGCCAACGTCGTTGCGCTCAACGGCGGCAAGCCCGAAGTACTGACGCTGCTCGACATGCTGCGCGCCTTCGTCGCGTTCCGCGAGGAGGTCATCAGCCGGCGTACCAAGTACCTGCTGAAAAAGGCGCGCGAGCGGGCGCATGTGCTGGTCGGCCTCGCCATCGCGGTCGCCAATATCGACGAGGTGATCCGGCTCATCCGGCATGCGCCGGACCCGCAGACGGCGCGCGAGCAGTTGATGGAGCGGCGCTGGCCGGCGGCCGACGTCGAGGCGCTGATCCTGCTGATCGACGATCCGCGCCACCGCATCAACGAGGACGGCACCTACAACCTGTCCGAAGAGCAGGCGCGCGCGATCCTCGAACTGCGCCTGCAGAGGCTGACCGCGCTCGGCCGCGACGAGATCGCCGACGAGCTGAACACGATCGGCGTCGAGATCTCCGACTATCTGGAAATCCTGTCCTCGCGTGCGCGCATCCAGCAGATCGTCAAGGACGAACTGATCGCCGTGCGCGACGAGTTCGGCACGCCCCGCCGCACGGAGCTGACCGACGGCGGCGCCGACATGGACGACGAGGACCTGATCCAGCGTGAGGACATGGTCGTCACCGTCACCCACGAAGGCTACATCAAGCGGGTGCCACTCTCGATCTACCGGGCGCAGGCGCGGGGCGGCAAGGGCCGTTCGGGCATGTCGACCAAGGACGAGGATTTCGTCACCAGGCTGTTCGTCGCCAACACGCACACGCCGATCCTGTTCTTCTCCTCGCGCGGCATCGTCTACAAGGAGAAGGTCTGGCGCCTGCCGATCGGCACACCGCAGTCGCGCGGTAAATTCCTGCGCAACATGCTGCCGCTGGAAGAAGGCGACCGCATCACCGCGATCCTGCCGCTGCCGGACGAGGAGGAGTGGGGCAAGCTCGACGTGATGTTCGCCACCACGCGCGGCACGGTGCGCCGCAACAAGCTGTCCGACTTCGCCGACGTGAAGCGCAACGGCAAGATCGCGATGAAGTTCGACGAGGAGGGCGATGCGATCCTCGCCGTCGAGACCTGCACGGACAATGACGACGTGCTGCTCACGGCCTCAAGTGGCCAGTGCATACGGTTCCCGGTTTCGGCCGTCCGCGTCTTTGCGGGGCGCTCCTCGCAGGGCGTCAGGGGAATTTCCATGGGCGAAGGCGATCGCGCCATCTCCATGACCATTCTCGAGCATGTCGACGCCTCGCCGGGCGAACGTTCCGCCTACCTCAAGCGTTCCGTGGCGGAGCGCCGGGCGGCACTGAGTGGCGAAAACGGGGAGGGCGAGGACGATGTCGCGCTGACCAATGAGGACATCGTCGAAGACGCCGACCTGAGCGAAGAGCGCTATGCCTTCCTCAAGGAACACGAGCAGTTCGTGCTGACCGTGACCGAATACGGCTACGGCAAGCGTTCGTCGTCCTATGATTTCAGGGTGATCGGTCGCGGCGGCAAGGGTATTCGCGCGACGGACGTGTCGAAGGCGACGGAGATCGGTAGCCTGGTTGCGGCATTCCCGGTCGAGGACGGCGATCAGATCATGCTGGTATCGGATGGCGGGCAGGTGATCCGCGTGCCTGTGCACAATATCCGTTTCGCCAGCCGCACCGCGAAGGGCGTCACCATCTTCCATACCGCTCAAGGCGAGAAAGTCGTTTCGGTGGAGCGTATCTCCGAGCCGGAGACCGAGGCCGGAGACGCGCTGGCTGAAGCGGTGGAGGCGGAAGCGGACGGCGTGCAGGGAACGCCGCCCGCTCCACTGGAGGAATAGGGGATCAGCCGAAGCGGTTGCGTACGGTGCGTCTGCGGGATTCGAGCCGCACCGTCTGCGCTTCGTTATGAAGTCCGAAGGCCGTCGCGATCAGCATTGCCAGGGTCATGGCGGCTGCGAGCATGAAGATCATCATTATCGTGTCTCCTTCTTGCCTCAACAACGAGTGAAGCGCGGATTGGTTTCATTCCGGTGTCTTTCCTGAAGGATGACGTTTGAACCGTGCCTGATCCGACCGTTCATCTGCCGTTCATGAGAACGGGCGCGCTGGTCGCGATTGCCTTTGTCCGTGGCGACCGCTAGAAGCGCTGCCATGACGAAGCGCATAGCCTTTTATGCGGGCTCCTTCGACCCGCTGACCAATGGCCATCTGGACGTGCTGAAGGGCGCGCTCACCATCGCCGACGAGATCATCGTCGGCATCGGCGTGCAGGCCTCGAAGCAGCCTCTGTTCTCTTTCGAGGAGCGGGTGAAGCTCATCGAGGCATGGGCGAAGGAAGAACTGGGCGAGGGCGCCTCGCGGCTTCGCATCGTCTCGTTCTCGGGCCTGCTTGTCGAGGCGGCGCGCAACGAGGGCGCGTCGATCCTGATCCGCGGCCTGCGCGACGGCACCGATCTCGACTATGAGATGCAGATGGCCGGCATGAATGAGACGATGGCGCCGGAACTGCAGACGATCTTTCTGCCCGCAAGCCCCTCCGTGCGCACCATTACCGCCACACTTGTCCGCCAGATAGCGTCGATGGGCGGCGACATCAGGCCGTTCGTTCCGGCCGTGGTCGCGACTGCGCTGGATGCCAAGTTCAAATCCTGAAACGGGAGTCATTCATGCAGTTTCTGAGGGTCGCCTCGTCGATGATTTTTGCCGCCGGCGTGCTTGCCGGTTCCGCAGCACTCGCCGCCGAGCCGGAGAACACGATGATCGTCGAACTCAAGGACGGCGAGGTGGTGATCGCGCTGCGCCCCGATCTCGCGCCCAAGCATGTCGAGCAGATCAAGGCGCTGGTGCGCGCCGGCGAATACAACAATGTCGCGTTCCACCGCGTCATCGAAGGCTTCATGGCCCAGACGGGCGACGTCCAGTACGGCGATATGGAGGATGGCTACAACAGCCAGCTCGCGGGCACCGGCGGTTCGTCGCTGGGCAACATCGGGGCGGAGTTCTCGAATGAGGACTATGTGCGCGGAACCGTCGGCATGGCGCGCGCGCAGAGCCCCGACTCCGCCAACTCGCAATTCTTCATCATGTTCGCACCGGCACCCTCGCTCAACGGCGGCTACACCATCGTCGGCAATGTCGAGAGCGGCATGGAATTCGTCGACAACATCAAGCGCGGCGACGCGGCCCAGAATGGTGTGGTGACCGACCCGGACCGTATGGTTTCAGTTCGCATCGCGGCCGACTAGTTTGGATTCGGGTGAGGGCGGCCTGCAAATGGCGGCTTTCTGCGCTTCCGGTGCTCACGTACCTTAAGTACGCTGCGCTCGTCGCTGCGCGACCCCGAAATCCACCATTTTCGACTCGCCCTGACCCGAATCGGGTAGGCGCTAAGGCAAAAAGATCAGGAAGGAAGCCAGATGGCCGAGATCAAGGACCCCGAAAACACGATCGTCATGGAAACCACCAAAGGCAAGGTGGTGATCGAGCTGCTGCCCGATCTGGCGCCGAACCATGTCGCGCGCATCAAGGAACTGGCGCGCGAGAACTTTTATGACGGCATCGTGTTCCATCGCGTCATCGACGGCTTCATGGCGCAGACCGGCGACCCGACGGGCACCGGCATGGGCGGCTCCGATAAGCCGGACCTGAAAGCCGAGTTCTCGAACATGAGCCACGTGCGCGGCACTTGCTCGATGGCGCGTTCCCAGAACCCGAATTCGGCCAATTCCCAGTTCTTCATCTGCTTCGACGATGCCCCGTGGCTGAACAAGCAGTATTCGGTCTGGGGCCAGGTGATCGAAGGCATGGACGCGATCGACCAGATCAAGAAGGGCGAGCCCGTTCGCGACCCCGACTCGATCGTCACCATGCGCGTCGCGGCGGATATAGCGTAACCTCCCGCTTCACGTTCCGGTCGATGACTGTGCTCTACGTTGCCCCCCTCTGTCCTGCCGGACATCTCCCCCACAAAGGGGAAGATTGGCTGTCACGGCGGCTTTCGCCAACCGTCGATTCCTGCGGAAGAGCGCGATCATCGATGACGGCCGATCTCCCCCCTTGTGGGGGAGATGTCCGGCAGGACAGAGGGGGGCGTGAAAGGGTGCAACCTCTCCGCCCGATACGCTGAGCATGCGCGTCGACCTTTTCGATTTCGAGCTGCCGGACGAGCGGATCGCGCTGCGCCCGGCCGAGCCGCGGGATGCCGCGCGGCTGCTCGTCGTGCGCCCCGGCAAGCCGCCTGAAGATCGCATCGTGAGCGAGCTGCCCGGCCTGCTGCGGCCGGGCGACGCGCTGGTCTTCAACGATACCAAGGTCATACCGGCGCAGCTCACCGGCCTGCGCCGACGTGACGGTACGGTCGCGCAGATCGATGCCACGTTGCACATGCGGATCGACGAAAACCGCTGGAAGGCCTTCGCGCGGCCCGCAAAGCGGCTCGTGGCGGGTGACCGCATCCGCTTTGGCCACCAGAACAATCTCTGCCTGCTCGGCTCGCTCGACGCGACGGTCGCCGAGAAGGGCGATGCCGGGGAGGTGACGCTCGAATTCGACCTGACCGGCCCGGCGCTGGAGGACGCCTTGCGTGAGGTCGGCCACATTCCGCTGCCGCCCTATATCGCCGGCAAGCGCGCCGAGGACGAACGCGACCGCACCGACTACCAGACGATCTACGCGCGGGAGGAGGGCGCCGTCGCCGCCCCCACGGCAGGGCTGCATTTCACGCCCGACCTCTTCCAGGCACTGGAGCAGGCCGGCATTGAGCGCCATTTCGTGACGCTGCATGTCGGCGCAGGGACGTTTCTGCCGGTGAAGGCCGACGACACCGACGACCATCGCATGCATGCCGAAATCGGCGAGGTGAGCGCGGAGACGGCAGCGTCGCTCAACGCGGTGCGCGCGCGGGGCGGGCGCATCGTCGCGGTGGGGACGACTTCGCTGCGGCTGCTGGAAAGCGCTGCGACCGATGAGACGACCTTTCGCGAATGGCGCGGGGCCACCGAGATCTTCATCACGCCCGGCTACCGCTTCCGCACCGCCGATATTCTGATGACCAATTTCCACCTGCCGCGCTCGACGCTGTTCATGCTGGTGTCGGCGTTCAGCGGGCTGGAGACGATGCATGCGGCCTATGCACATGCGATCGCTGCGGATTACCGGTTCTACTCCTATGGTGACGCGAGCCTGCTTTTCAGGGCGGATAAACAATGATCACGCAGATTGGCGCCCTACGTTGCCCCCCTCTGTCCTGCCGGACATCTCCCCCACGAGGGGGGAGATCAGCCGGCCGCTCGGCTTCCGCCAATCGCCAGCGTTGCAGAAAGAGCGTTGAGCCCGGAGCTGCCGATCTCCCCCCTTGTGGGGGAGATGTCCGGCAGGACAGAGGGGGGCGCTGCCCCACCGGGCGATGCAGAATGGGATGGGCATGACTGCGACGACCGGTTTCAAGTTTCGCCTTCTGGCGACCGACGGCGCGGCGCGGCGCGGTGAGGTGACCATGCCGCGCGGGACGATCCGCACGCCGGCCTTCATGCCGGTCGGCACCGGCGGTACGGTCAAGGCGATGTATATGGACCAGGTGAGGGGCGTGGGGGCCGACATCATCCTCGGCAACACCTATCACCTGATGCTGCGGCCGGGCGCGGAACGCGTCGCGCGGCTGGGCGGCCTGCACGAATTCGCCCGCTGGCCATGGCCGATCCTGACCGATTCCGGCGGGTTTCAGGTCATGTCGCTGTCGAAGCTTCGCAAGCTGAACGAGACCGGCGTCACATTCCGCTCGCATATCGACGGGGCACCCTACGAGCTGACGCCGGAACGCTCCATCGAGATACAGGGCCTGCTGGATTCCGACATCCAGATGCAGCTCGACGAGTGCGTGGCGCTTCCGGCTTCCGAAAAGGAGATCGAGCGCGGCATGGAACTGTCGCTGCGCTGGGCCGAGCGGTGCAAGACGGCTTTCGGCGACCAGCCGGCGCGCGCGATGTTCGGCATCGTGCAGGGCGGCGACGTGCCCGCGCTGCGTGAACGCTCCGCGCTCGCGCTCAAGGCGATGGACCTGAAGGGGTATGCGGTCGGCGGCCTTGCAGTGGGCGAGCCGCAGGAGGTGATGCTCGACATGCTGGGCGTGACGTGCCCGCTGCTGCCGGCCGAAAAGCCGCGTTATCTCATGGGCGTGGGCACGCCCGACGACATCCTCAAATCGGTGGCGCGGGGCATTGACATGTTCGACTGCGTGATGCCGACGCGCGCCGGCCGGCATGGCCTCGCCTACACGAGGCGCGGCAAGGTCAACCTGCGCAATGCGCGCCACGCGGACG
>JAEWFU010000117.1 GCA_023388675.1 Pseudomonadota bacterium
CACGGTGTAGACGGCCGCGACCTTGAGCGGCTCCTGTGCGAAGAGCCGCGACGGCAAGGTACCGGCGAGGCCAAGCGCGGCACCCGCGCCTGCGGTTTTGAGCAGGGAACGGCGCGATACGGGCAAAGTTCTGTAGTTGCTGGGAAATCTGGACATTGAACCACCTCTGGCTGGCGCGAAACTCTGTTGGAATCCCGTCTTTTATTATTCGGTCAACGCTATGCGATATTGCCGAGACCGACAACGCTGGACGCTGCTGGATCGCCTCAAGACACAGAAAAAACGGCGTCGGTTTCCCGACGCCGTACAGGCAAGGTTCGCGGACCGCCGATCAGTCGTCGCGGTCGCTCCTGACGATTTCGCCGGTGGCTGGATTGACGTCGAGATCGAACCGCTGGCCTTGCGCATCGACGGCCTTGATTTCGAAGCAGCCATCATCCCGCTCCACCTCGCGCACCTCGTATCCGGCCTCGGTGACGGCTGTCGCAACCTCGGCGACGCTCATCCAGTCTGCTTGCGGCACGTTACCGCAATGAGAGTCGGCCATTGCGGTAACGGCTAGGAGCGGCGAGGCTGCAAGGGCGACGATGACGGCGGTGATGCGCATGGCGATATCCTTTCGGTTGAACACAAACCGGATATAGGCTCGCGGACCACCCGGGCAACGTGCGGCGGAAGGACGCTCAGCCTCCGGCCACCGCAAGCGCGACGGCCGAGCGCAGTTCGTCCATCCCTTCGCCCTTTTCCGATGATGTCGCGATGATCGCCGGGTAGGCTGCGGGCCGCTTGCGCACCTTCGCGGCCGTTTCCTCGATGAGGCGCGGCACGCCGGCCGCCTTGATCTTGTCCGCCTTGGTCAACACGATCTGGTAGGAGACGGCGGCCTTGTCGAGCAGGTCCATGACCTCCTCATCATTCTTCTTGACCCCGTGGCGCGCGTCGATCAGCAGATAGACGCGCTTCAGGGTCACGCGCCCCTTGAGATAGTCGAAGACGAGCTTCGTCCAGGCGTCCACCTGTGCCTTGGGAGCCTTGGCATAGCCGTAGCCGGGCATGTCGACGAGCGCCATAGGCGGCAGGTCGTCTTTCTCGCCGGAGAATCCATCGGGCACGAAATAGTTGAGTTCCTGCGTGCGGCCGGGTGTGTTCGAGGTGCGCGCGAGACCCTTCTTGCCAACCAGCGCATTGATGAGCGAGGACTTGCCGACGTTAGAGCGGCCGGCAAATGCGATCTCCGCCGGACCTTCCGGCGGGAGGAACTTCATTGAGGGAACGCCGCGGATGAAGACCCACGGGCGCGAGAACAGGTCGCGTGCCGCGTCCTCAGCATCATTGTTCATCGCATTTACCTCATGCCGACCGTTCGAGCCGATCGATGTCGGCGCCGCGGATGGCATCAAGGTTGCGGGTGATCTTGTCAACCGGCCAATCCCACCAGGCCACGGAGAGAAGCCGACGAACCGTCTGCTTGTCGAAGCGCATCTTGACGACGCGCGCCGCATTGCCGGCGACAATGGCGTAGGGCGGCACATCGTGCGTGACCACCGAACGCGCCGCCACGATGGCGCCGTCGCCGATCGTCACACCCGGCATCACCACCGCCTCCATGCCGATCCACACATCGTTGCCGATCACCGTGTCGCCGCGCAGTTCGCGCTCCCACGTCGTTTCATCAAAGCCTTCCTCCCAGCCCCCACCGAAAATGTTGAAGGGGTAGGTGGAAAAGCCGGACATGGCATGGTTCGCGCCGTTCATGATGAAGCGGGCACCCTCGGCGATCGCGGAGAACCTGCCGATCACCAGCCTGTCGCCGATGAACTCGTAATGATGCAGCACGCACTTTTCGGCAAAGGCATCCGGCCCGTCGGGGTCGTCGTAATAGGTGAAGTCACCGATCTCGATATTGGGCCGGTCGATGAGCGGCTTCAGGAACCCGACACGCGGGTGCATCGGGATCGGGTGCTTGATCTCGGGTCTCGGGCCACTTCCTTCCATGAACGCTCTCCCCTCCTGCTAGGCATTCGAGGAGAATAATCCACCCTGACCATTTGAAGGGCAAGGCGCGGCGGCAGGGAAGCCGCTGCGCCTCTCATATTTCGATGCCTCTCGTCACGCAGCCATGCGGATGGCGAGGATGAACGCGCCGCTGGAAATCAGGCCGCTGACGGTGCGAACGTGATTCCACATCGTCCAGCGGGTCAGATAGTCCTGCCACAGCGCCTCGCCTGCAGCGCTTGCCGGATCGACGGCCGCCAGCGCGTTGTTCATCGGCACGTTGAAGACGATCGTCACCGCGATGATGCCGGCAAGATAGACGACCGCGCCGGCAAGCGCCCACCCTGCCCCGTTGGGCAGCCAGCCGAGCAACGCCGCGGCAACCAGCACGACACTCAGCAGCGCCGTCCCGAAGAAGGCGAGGAAGAAGACCGGATTCTGGATAACGATGTTGATCTGCTGCATGGCCGCGATGCCGCCCGACGGCGCCATTCGGCCGAGCGCCGTCATCACCGTATTGGAGAAGATGAAGAACAGGCCCGCATTCAGGCCGGCGCCGAAGCCGGCCGCGACAAGAAGGATGGAGAAAAGACGTTCGCTCATGACACGGCTCCCGTGGTCGATGCGCTCGAGCGCGCGCGTAGCGCCAGGCCGAAGCAGACCGCCGCCGCCAGGGAGGCGATCGTGCGCACATGGTTCCAGAAGGTCCAACGGTCTACGACGATCCGCCAGTAGTCCCCCGCTTCCGCGCTGTCCGGCGCCATGGCGGCCAGCGTATCGTTCATCGGCACGTTGGCTCCCATGGTGACGGCGAACATGCCGGCGACGACCAGCACCGCGCCGGCGATGAGAGCCGGCGAGCCGGGACGGCGCAACTGCATGACCGCACCGGCCGCAAGGACCAACGCCAGCAAGGGCACGCCGAGGAAGAACAGGAAGAAGAGCGGGTTCTGCACCACCTCATTGGTCGCGTTCATGGCGGCGATGCCCGCGGGAGGCGGAATCCGCGCCAGCGCGGGCATCACCAGGTTGGACCAGGAGAAGAAGATGCCGCCCAGAACGCTCGAACCGACCACTGCCGTGAAGATCGATAAAGATAGCAGCCGCGACATGATCATACCCTCCATGCGCCTGCTGCCGCAGCGTCGCGCGCGTAGTCGGCGAAGTCCCGGGGCGGACGACCGAGAGCCCTTTGAACGCCGTCCGCCAGGCTTTCATTGCGGCCGTCGAGGACGCCTGTGACCAGATATTCCAGAAGCTGGATTTCTTCGTCCGGTACGTCAGCCTTCTTCAGCGCCTCGACAAACGTATCGGCATCGAGGGGCACGTAGCGTATATCGCGCCCGGCCGCTCGGCTGATTTCGGAGACCGCCTCGGCGAAGGTCATCAGGCGCGGGCCGGTCAGTTCATAGAGCTGCCCCGAATGGCCGTCCTCGATCAGCACCCTGGCGACCACGTCGGCTATGTCGTCGGCATCCACGAAGGGCTCGGTAATCTTGTCGGCGGCGAAGAACACCTCGCCCCTCTGGATGTCATCGAGGAAGAAATTCTCGCTGAAGTTCTGCATGAACCAGCTTGCGCGCACCACCGTCCAGTCCGCGCCGGAACCGATCAGAACCTGTTCGGCACGGATCGCCTCCTCCTCCCCTCGGCCCGACAGGAGCACGAGACGCCTCAGGCCACAATCGAGCGCGAGATGGATGAAAGCCTCGATCGCCTCGACGGCGCCGGGCACGGTGACGTCGGGATAATAGGTGATGTAGGCAGCGCGCACGCCTTCGATGGCCGCGGGCCAGGTGCTTTCGTCGTGCCAGTCGAAGGCGGGGCTTGTCGAGCGCGACCCCATGCGAACGGGCACACCGTCCGCCTGCAGGCGCTGCGCGACGCGACGGCCGGTCTTTCCGGCTCCGCCGATGAGAAGGACAGGTTTCGTATCTTGGTTCGGCATATCAGCCTCCTTTGTAAAAATATGAGCACACCTCATATTTGAAATATGTGATAAACTCTCGTATTATGGCTGTCAAGCACAATATGAGTAACACTCACATTTTGACGAAAGCGGAAGCATGGCCACTATCGAAAACATCTCCACGACGACCGGGAAAAGGCCGGTGCAGCAGCGCAGCAAGGAGCGCGTGGAGCGTATGCTTGCAGCGGCCAGGGACCTGATCGCGGCTGCGGGCAGCGACAGGATGAAGATGAGCGAAGTGGCGGAGAAGGCTGGCGTGCCGATCGGCTCGCTCTATCAGTTCTTTCCCGACAAGAGCGCCCTCGTCCGCGCGCTCGTCGAGCGTACCAATACCGAGAACCGGCAGTGCATCGAAGACGGCCTCGCCGGCGCGACGACGCCTGAACAGCTCTCGACGGCCTTCGGCGACCTGTTCGACGTCTATTACGGTATGTTTCAGGCAGACCCGGCGATGCGCGACATCTGGGCGGGCGCGCAGGCCGACAAGGCGCTGCGCGCGGTGGAGATCGAGGAGAGCCGCGTCATCGGCGGCGTGCTGGGCTGCGTGCTGAAGCGGTTGAAGCCGGACGTGCCGGAAGAGAAGATCGATACCGCCGCGCTGCTGATCATGAACCTCGGAGAGGCCACGATCCGGCTGGCGATCTCGGTGCCGGAAAAGGAGGGCCGTGCTCTCGTCGAAGCCTACAAGGGCATGGCGGTGCGGGAGATGATGGCGCTCTAGCGCAGTTCAGGTTCCGACCATGGGCGGCCAAAAGAAAAAGGCCCGCGAGACGGGCCTTTTCCTTGCTTTCTTGCGAGACGGATCGTCTCGCGGGATCGTCTGCCGACGGCTATTCCGCCGGTTGACTCGGCTTCTTCTTGAAGATGCCGATCAGATTGTCCCAGAGCTCGATCTTGGCGCCCTGGCGCTTCATGATGACGCCCTGCTGGATGATCGACAGAGTGTTGTTCCATGCCCAGTAGATCACCAGGCCTGCCGGGAACGTCGCCAGCATGAAGGTGAAGACCACCGGCATCCAGTTGAAGATCATCGCCTGGGTCGGATCGGGCGGCGTCGGGTTCATGCGCATCTGCAGGAACATGGTGACGCCCATGATCAGAGGCCAAACGCCGATCATCAGGAACGACGGCACGTCGTAAGGCAGCAGGCCGAACAGGTTGAACAGCGACGTCGGATCTGGCGCCGACAGATCGCGGATCCAGCCGAAGAACGGCGCATGCCGCATCTCGATCGTGACGTAGAGCACCTTGTAGAGCGCGAAGAAGACCGGGATCTGGATCAGCACCGGCCAGCAGCCCGCGATCGGATTGATCTTCTCCGTCTTGTAGAGCTCCATCATCGCCTGTTGCTGCTTCATCCTGTCGTCCGCATATTTTTCGCGGATTTCCAGCATCTTCGGCTGCATCTTCTTCATGTTCGCCATCGACTTGTACGACTTGTTGGCGAGCGGGAAGAAGATCGCTTTCACGATGACGGTGGTGGCCAGGATGGCAACGCCGAAATTGCCGAGCACCCTGAACAGCCAGTCGATCAGGTAGAACATCGGCTTGGTGATGAAATAGAACCAGCCCCAGTCGATCAGCAGGTCGAACTGCCTGATCTGGCGGTCGGCCTCGTAGGAATCGATGAGACCAGTTTCCTTTGCGCCGGCGAAGACCAGCGTCTCGACCGTCTGCGACTGGCCGGGCTGCACCACCAGCGGGTCGGTCAGATAGTCGGCCTGGAACCGGACGCGGCCATCGTCGAAATAGGCATAACGCGGCTGGAACGGCTGGGCGCCGGAGGGCACCATCGCAACCGCCCAGTACTTGTCGGTGATGCCCAGCCAGCCGTCTTGCGACTTGCCCGGCACGATCTGACGGTCTTCGGCAAGATTGCTGTACTTGATCTCCTGCAGGCCCTCTTCGCCCGTTACCCCGATCAGGCCCTCGTGCAGGATGAAGAAGCCTTCGATCTTCGGGGTGCCAATGCGCGCGACGCGACCATAGTTGGACAGCGAGACCGCTTCGCCGCTCTCGTTGGTCACCGTATCGGAGACCGTGAAGAGGTAGTTGTTGTCGACGGCGATGGTCCGCGCAAAGGTCAAGCCGCGGTCGTTGGTGTAGGTCAGCGTCACCGGGACGTCAGGCGTCAGCGTCGGCTGTCCCTCCACCGTCCACACCGTGTCGGGGCCCGGCAACGAACCCACGGCCTCGTTGCCGATATAGCCGACCTCGGCATAATAGCCGTCGGCCATCGCCGCCGGATTCAGCAATTCGATGTTTGGCGAGTTGCGCTCGACGGTGGTGCGATAATCCTTGAGGATCAGATCGTCGATCCTTGCGCCGGTCAGGCTGAGCGAACCCGAAATGCGCGGCGTATCGATGGCGATGCGGCCCGAAGAGGCAAGCGCGTCTGCGCGGCTCGTGCCTGCTGGCGCTCCACCGGCGGCACCCGGCACACCGGCGGACGGCGCCTGGCCGCCCGGCAGGTCGGAATTGCCTGCCGCCGAGGGCTGTTGACCGGCCTGCGGCGTGGCCGACGGTTGCGCCTGCTCCTGTTGCTCCGCTTCGATGCGGGCCGCTTCACGCTGCGCCTCGATGCGCGGGTTCATGTAGAACACCTGCCACAGCACCAGAATCAGCACGGAAAGCGCGATCGTGATGAAGAAGTTACGATTGTTTTCCATACGGTTCCCTTACCGCGCGCCGCGTATCCTGCGGGAGAGTTCTCGCTTGAGATCGTCGAAGGGGACTGCGAGCACCTCGCGCCGCCCGACGATCACATAGTCGCTGCCGGTCGACATGTCACCACCGGCATGGACGCGCGTGGCTTCTTTCAGCCGTCTCCGGATGCGGTTTCTCACCGCAGCATTCCCGACTTTCTTCGTGACCGTCAGCCCGAAGCGGGGCGGCGCGTCGTCCGCGCGGTCGAGAACCTCAAGCAGAAAAAGCCGCCCGCGGCGCTTCTCGCCCCGCCGGACAGCCAGAAATTCCGAGCGCTTCTTCAAGCGCCCGGGTGATTTGCCGATTGGCCGGTTCGACAACTGTCCGGCCTGCGGCCACGTCAGGCCGACAGCCGCTTGCGGCCGCGATTGCGGCGGGCGGCGATCACGCCACGGCCGCCCTTGGTGGCCATGCGTGCACGGAAACCGTGACGGCGCTTGCGAACAAGCTTGGAGGGCTGATAGGTGCGCTTCATTTGTTTAATACCGCGGGGTGCGGCCCTTCTTGGATCTGTCTCTGTATGAGCAGGAGCGTCCGCCCGACCGGTTCATGCACAGCACAAGGCTGCGCCGGACCATGGGTCCGAGCGTGAGCGGGCTTATAGGGATGTGCCGGGATCGTGTCAATGACGTGCAGCCGCTTCCGGCGACAGGCTAGTCCATTGCCGACACTTGCCGCGGGCTGCTGCTGCATCGTAAGAACGCGTAGGGGTCGCGATTGCCGCCAGCCGGAACAGGCGGGCATGCGGAAGAATGCCCGGAAGGACAAGAACAGCCCCTTGACCGCCCAGATTCTCAAACCAGACATCTGTGTCATCGGCGCGGGAGCAGCCGGCCGTACGATCGCCACGAAGGCTGTGGCAGCCGGTGCAACAGTCGTACTCGTGGGCAGCGCCGGCGCACAGGACGCCCATATCGGCCATCCAAGCGTAGCCGTCCGCGCGTTTTGTGCGGCCGCGGCTCATGCGCATGCGATACGGCGCGCGCCGCATTTCGGTGTCACGGCGGGCGAAGCGGAGATCGATTTCCGCCATGTGATGCGCCATGTACGCCACGCAGCCGCTGCAACCGCCCCGGACATGTCCGACGAGCGGCTTGGTGCCTTGGGCGTACGTATCGTTTCGGCTCACGCGCGCTTCAAGGACCGGCGGACAGTCGAGACCGGCGCGTTCGAAATCAGAGCGCGGCATTTTGTCGTGGCCACCGGGGCACAACCGGAAATGCCACCGATCGCCGGCCTCGACGAGGTTGGCTGCCTGACGGCCGAGACCATCTTCGCCCTGACGCGGCGCCCTTCTCGCCTGCTGATCACCGGCGGAGGCCATGCCACGCTTGAACTGGCACAGGCATTCACCATGCTCGGATCTCAGGTCACAGTCGTCGGCACACCCGTCTCGCTTGCCCTGCAGGATCCGGAGGCAGCATCGATCCTGTTGCGTGAGCTGCGGGCCGAGGGCCTCGACATGCGCGAAAGCGCCACCGCCACCCGGATCGAGCGAAAAGGCCGAAGCGGCGTGCGCCTTTGCGTTTGGAGCGAGACCGGAGGCGAAGAAATCGTCGACGGCACGCAGCTTCTCGTACTTCCGGATACCCGTCCCGCGACCGCGGAACTCGACCTGAAAAAGGCCGGCATCGGCTTCGACGAGAACGGCATCAAGGTCTCCGACCGGATGCGCACGACGAACCGCAATGTTTACGCGATCGGCGACGTGACGGGGGGACAACAGTCAATCCACGCGGCCGCCCGCCAGGCCGAGATCGTGCTGGATGCCATCCTTGGCAAAGGCACGGCGCAGACAAACGAACTGCTCCTGCCGCGCGTGATCGCCACGGAACCAGCATTGGCCAGCGTCGGCCTCACCGAGACCGTGGCACGCCGCCAGCACAAGTCGATCCGCGTCCTGCGCTCCGCCTATGCAGACAATGACCGGTCACAGGCCGAAGGCAGCACCGTCGGCTTCGTCAAGATCATCTGCGACGAGCCTGGACGCATACTGGGCGTGACAATGGTCGGGTCCGAGGCAAATGAACTGATCGGCGTCTGGACGCTGGCCTTGGCCAGAGGCCTTACCGTAGACGACATGTCATCCTATCTGCCCGCCTACCCGTCATTCGGGGAAATTGGCAAACGGGCGGCCTCGGGATATTTTGCAGACAAAGCCCGTCGGTCGATCGTGGGACGGCTGACAGGTATGCTGCGCGGCTCCGGCTAGGCGACAGGGAGATTGGTTTGCCGCTCAACGGCGACACGGACCAGACGGAACAGAGCCGCGCCGGACAGCAGGTGCCGCTGTCACGCGGTCTTTCGACCAAGCTGCTGCTGCTGACGATCCTGTTCGTGCTGCTGGCGGAGGTGCTGATCTTTCTGCCCTCGATCGCGAATTTCCGGCTGCGCTGGCTCGAGGAGAGGCTGGCAACGGCGGCGGCCGTCGGTATCGTGCTGATGGAGAGCGATCCCGAAAGCCTGTCCCGCGAGGTGCAGGATGACGTGCTGATCGCGCTCGGCGCCAAGGCAGTGGCTGTGCGTGCCGAGGGTGCGTCCCAGCTTCTGGTGGTGACGGCCATGCCCCCGCAGGTCGACGTGCATGTCGACCTTGCCAACACGCCGCCGCTGATGGCCATGCAGGAGGCGATCTACACCGCCCTGTTCGGCGGCAACCGCGTATTGCGCGTGTTCGGTCCGGTCGGTGAGAGCGACACCGAATTCGAGCTGCTGATCGGCGACACCCAGCTTCGCAAGGCGCTGCTCATCTATGCGCGCAACGTCGCCCTCCTGTCGCTGGTCCTCTCGCTGAGCACGGCCGTGCTGGTCTTCTACGCCATCAACCGCATCATGATCCGGCCGATCCGGACCATGACGCGCTCGATGCTGGAATTCGCCGAGGCCCCCGACGATCCCGCCCGGATCATCCGGCCGGAACCCCGCCAGGATGAAATCGGCGTTGCCGAGCGGGAACTGGCGGCGATGCAGAGCCAGCTCCAGCAGACGCTCGGCGAGCAGAAGCACCTGGCCGATCTCGGTCTCGCCGTCTCCAAGATCAACCACGACATGCGCAACATGCTCGCAGCGGCGCAACTGATGTCGGACAGGCTGGTCAAGGTCATGGACCCGACCGCGCAGCGTGTCGCCCCACGCCTGGTGCGCGCGCTGGACCGGGCGGTCTCCTATTCCAACGGCGTCCTCTCATACGGTCGCACGCAGGAGGCCCCGCCAGCCCGACGGCGGCTGCGGCTGCGGCAGCTGGTCGACGAAGTCCGCGAGCTGCTCGGCATCGACCCCGACGCCGAAATTGAATTCGTCAATGCGGTGGACGCAGATTTCGAGATCGACGCCGATTCGGAGCAGCTCTTCCGGGTCCTTTCGAACCTGTCGCGCAATGCCATACAGGCGATGGCCGGCGAGCAGGAGGGAACCTTGGTGCGGCGTCTTTCGGTTCGTGCCGACAGGACCGGCAGCATATGCCGTATCCTCATTGAGGATACCGGCCCAGGCCTGCCATCCAAGGCTCGCGAGCACCTCTTCACGGCGTTTCGCGGCTCGGCGCGCAGCGGCGGCACCGGGCTCGGCCTGGCGATCGCGCATGAGCTGGTGCGTGCGCATGGGGGCACGCTTGAGCTGGTGGAGAGCCGCGGTGGACGAACCGTCTTTTCGATCACCATTCCCGACCAGCCTGTCGACCTGGACGCAGCCCGCGATGCTCTGCGGCGTCCGGCCTGAACAATCCGATGAAAGTTTTGCGACGGGCCGCTTGCAATTCTCGCGATGAGTGGCTAGGTAACGCCGCACGAAACGCGGCGGCGAACTCGTCGCCGTGGTTTTGGTTGGGCCTTGCGGCCCTATGCGCGCCCGTAGCTCAGCTGGATAGAGCACCAGACTACGAATCTGGGGGTCAGAGGTTCGAATCCTTTCGGGCGCGCCAATATTCTTTCAATGAAATCAAGGGCTTGATGGATTGGCGCGTTCGGTGCGCATGCCATTATTTTCGCCGGGTCGCCACCGGGTCGCCACCAGCCTATGAACTGGCGATACACCTGCTAGGGCTTTCTCTAACTTAAATTCGGTCGGCATTTCCGCCACTACAGAATTGTTCGGTAGCGTCAATGTCACTTAGAAAAGTAGATGACTTGCAAAAAACGTGGTTGTTCCTTAATTGGGCTGGCGTCAGCTACGGAGGCACCACGTGCAACGGTTTGCAGCTCTTGAAGGCTTGAGGGCCATTATGGCCCTCTGGGTTGTCGTCGGCCACGTGATCTTGCTTTCCGGATATAAATACACAGAGCTATCCTGGCCAATCAATATTGTCGCACGGCCGGTTCTGGCTGTGTATGTGTTTATGATCCTTAGCGGCTTCGTAATCACCCACCTCATTACCACAAAGCAAGAGAGCTATGGCCACTACATCTGGCGACGTTGGCTGCGGTTATTCCCGCTGCTGGCTTCTTTGGTTAGCTTTGTCGTATTATTCGCATGGTTCGCGCCTCGCTTGAGCCCATTCCGTTACAATTTTGAAGAATTACCAGCGTATTTGATCGCTTACGCGACGATGATGCATGGAGCCATACCAAACGAATGGCTCCCACGAGCCGCTGTTCTGTTCTTTAGTACCCCTTGGAGCATTTCAACCGAGTGGCAGTTTTACCTCGTTGCCCCGGCGCTGGTATGGATTTTCGCGACTAAACGGTATCTTGGTGTAGCTTTAGTTGCAGTTTTAGCGTTCGCTACCTTCAACCCCAGTTACACGATCTTTGGCGAGAAATTCACATTCCTGCGCGGATCGTTTTTACTGAGCAGTCTTGTGTATTTTCTGGTGGGGATCGCCAGTTACCATGTTGTTACAATCTTGGCGGCTCATCGAATTTCGCGTGAAGCGGCGGTTGCCGCTGCAGCTGTCGTGTTCATGACGACAGGATCGTATCCATTCGCGATCTGGGCCTTAGCGCTCTTGGCTATCACCGCATCACCCTCGCTGGGTAGACCCTTCCAGAATCCTTGGCTCGTTTGGCTCGGCGAGCGCTCTTATAGCCTGTATCTGACCCATATGATTGTCCTCATGATGGTGCGGTCATGGATTCTAAACCCGATTCCTTTTCTGGAGCCTAGAACGCCCGAGTTTGCATTAACGCTTATGTTCTTGACGGTGCCGCTCACCATCGGCGTGTCGATATTGACGTATCGGTATATCGAGCAGCCATTCATCGCTCTCGGGAACTCTAAAAAGTTAAAGCTTCGGCCAGCAGGGTAATGGCGACAAAAGTCGAAGCTGTCGAGGCTTTTGGCGGCCGGGAACTTCGCAGCCTTGATGCGACGCTCGACCATCCGCCGTTCCCGGTCGATCAGTTCCAGTTCGACGAGCCGGGCAAGGTAGCGGACATGATCCACACCCTCGACCGCACATTGTCGGGCAAGCTTCTGGTGCTCGCGCAGGAAGGTCGGCAGCTTCAGCGCCTTGAGGTGATGCGCGAGCAGGAGTTCGGGAGCATCACCGCTCATGCCGGTTCCTCCTCGCGGTCCAGCAGCCGCATATAGGCCTTGGCCGACGTCTTCTCGACGGTGGCTCTGGGCAGATAGGGATAGATGTCGAGGTCCAGCCTGGGCGGCCTGCGCTCGGCCCGGCACAGGACGAGGTGCTTCACGGCGTCGAAGCTGATGGCGCCAAGATGCAGCGCCTGCTTCACGGCTGCGTGCAGGTCGGCCAGATCGAAGCTTTCCATCAGGCGCAGCACCTGCACATAGGCGCGCCGGCCCTGTTTGCCCATCCGCGCTTCCATGAGGCGGCGCATTGTCGTGAACGCCTCTGGCAGTTCCCAGCCCTGCAGCGGTGCGGCCTGGTCGAGCGCGTTGATCTTCTGCTCGATCAGCGGCAGGTAATGCAGCGGATCGAAGACAACCTCTTCGCGCTCATAGCTGCGCGGATGGCGGGCGATGGTCTCACCGCCGCAGCCGATCACCACCTCGTCAACATAGCCACGGATCCAGACGTCCTGGTGGCCGAAGGCGACCGGGACGGAGTAGTCGTTGGTCCTGTAGCGCACCAGCGCCTGCGAGGAAGCCCGACTGCTGGCCTGGTCGCACGCATCGAAGGGCGAAGCCGGCAGCGACCGCATCGCCGCCAGATCGCGCTGCAGGCGTTCGCCGATCGTCTCGCTCTCGCCGCGCAGCCGGTCATGCTGACGCTTGCGGCACTGATCCTCGAGCCACAGGTTGAACGCGCCCCACGTCGCAAAGCGCGGGATCGGCACCATGAAGTTGCGCCGGGCATAGCCGACCAGACCTTCGACGCTGCCCTTGTCGTTGCCCTTGCCGGGCCGGCCATAGCGATCCCGGATCAGGTAGTGGGACAAGAAGCCGCTGAACAGCGCCGCCCGCTTGCGCGTGCCGTCGGGCAGGATCTTGGCCACCAGGCAGCGGTCGTTGTCGTAGACGATCGACTGCGGCACCGCTCCGAAGAAGGCGAACGCATGGATATGGCCATCTATCCAGGCCTCGGCAATCGCCGCAGGATAGGCGCGCACATAGCAGGCGTCGCTGTGCGGCAGGTCCAGCACAAAGAAGTGCGCCTTCTGCTCCACGCCACCGATGACCACCATAGCCTCACCAAAGTCGGCCTGTGCCTGCCCGGCCGGGTGCGCCAGCGGCACGAACATCTCCTGGCCCCGCCGCTCCCGCTCGCGCATGTAGTCCTTGATGATCGTGTAGCCGCCGGTAAACCCGTGCTCGTCCCGTAGCCGATCGAACACCCGTTTGGCCGTATGGCGCTGCTTGCGCGGGACCGCCCGGTCCTCGTCAAGCCACCGATCAATGATCGTGATGAACGCTTCAAGCTTCGGACGCCGAACCGGGGCCTGCCGCCGATAGCCCGGCGGAACCGAATACGCCATCATCTTGCGAACCGTGTCGCGTGAGATGCCGAAATGCCTGGATGCCTCGCGCTGGCTCATGCCCCCGTCGCAAGCCACGCGAACCTTCAGATATAATTCCACGGTGTAGATCCCTGATCCCTCCCTGCAACACGCAGAAGGGAAATAGGTGGCCGGATTTTACTCCGCCCGCAGCAGGACTATCCCGCCGCTACCGTGGTCGACTTTCTCACCGCCGTTCTCA
>JAEWFU010000119.1 GCA_023388675.1 Pseudomonadota bacterium
CCTGCACGCACTACCCTTTTCTCGTCAATCGCATGCGCAAGACCGCGCCGTGGCCGGTCGACTGGATCGATCCGGCCGAGGCCATAGCCCGGCGCGCACTGTCGCTGCTCGCTCAGGATGGCCGGCCACGGCGCGACGGATTGCCGGAGATGCCGGACATTGCCGTATTTACCTCGGAGTCCCCGTCGCCTTCGGTCGTAAGACTTGTGCGAGGCTTCGGGCTTCAGGCGGCGACATCCTCCACCGCTTGACCCTGCGCGGCCAAGGCGGCGCGGGTCTTGCCGATCATCAAGGCTGCCCGGGCTGCTTCGCGACCTTTCTCGACGAAATGCGCTCGGTATATCTGCCGATGGTGATCGGTCTCCTGATACTGGTGCGGTGTCAGCGACACGGAAAGAACCGGAATGCCTGTGTCCATGCCGGCGCGCATCAGTCCGTCGACGACGGCCTGGGCAACGAATTCATGCCGGTAGATGCCGCCATCGACGACGAAGGCGGCCGCGGCGACCGCCGCATAGCGCCCGCTGGCGGCAAGGTCACGCGCCAGCAGCGGCATTTCGAAGGCGCCGGGCACGTCGAAAACGTCCACCTGATCGGCGGGAACGAGCTCGCAGAAACCTTCCAGCGCGCGCTCGACAATATCGGCGTGCCAGTTGGCTTTGATGAAGGCATAGCGGGTGGGTGTCATCAGGATCTCCTTTGGCAAACAGACACGTCACCCAAGGCGATCACGAACGGCGTCGACAGCGCGCATTGCGCCAACCACGACCGTGCGTTCTCTTTCATCCGGACTATGACCGTCGGCCCAGGCATCTCACCTGATCTGCTGACCCT
This sequence comes from Pseudomonadota bacterium, assembly GCA_023388675.1. Lineage (GTDB taxonomy): Bacteria > Pseudomonadota > Alphaproteobacteria > Rhizobiales > Rhizobiaceae > Aerobium. Next base: position 835 of record JAEWFU010000119.1, read on the forward strand.
TCCTCGCGGAAGGCGCTCGCGGGCTCGCGGCAACGCCGCATACCGCCGGTGGGGATTTCCACCCCGCCCTGAGAACACAGAAAGTGTAGGATCAGCAGCAGCGAACTGCAACGGTGAAATGCTCGAATGTGCCAAGGCCGCGGCGCGTTGACAAACAGGCCACTTTGCCATATCCCACCGCCAGCGCCGGGCAGCGATGTCCGGCGGTTCACTGACGTGTCCCGTGGGCATCTTCGCAAAGCGTGCGTGGGATGCCCTGTCAGGCTCCGAAAAAGGGAGCCAGAGGAGGGCGCGTTTCCTTGATCCGATGCATGAGCATCGGGTCGTAACCTTTTGAGGAAATGCGATGAGCAAGCGCGAATCCGCCAAGTACAAACTCGATCGCCGCATGGGCGAGAACATCTGGGGTCGTCCGAAGTCCCCGGTCAACCGTCGTGAATACGGCCCCGGCCAGCACGGCCAGCGCCGCAAGGGCAAGATGTCCGACTTCGGCCTGCAGCTCCGCGCCAAGCAGAAGCTGAAGGGCCATTACGGCGACATCTCCGAAAAGCAGTTCCGCAAGACCTATGAGGAAGCCAACCGCCGCAAGGGCGATACGCCGGAGAACCTCATCGGCCTGCTGGAGTCGCGCCTGGACGCGATCGTCTATCGCGCCAAGTTCGTGCCGACGATCTTCGCGGCGCGCCAGTTCGTCAACCACGGCCACGTCAACGTCAACGGCCGCCGCGTGAACATCGGTTCCTACCGCTGCAAGGCGGGCGATGTGATCGAGGTGCGCGAGAAGTCGAAGCAGCTCGTCATCGTGCTGGAGTCGGTTCAGCTCGCAGAGCGCGACGTGCCGGACTACATCGAGGTCGATCACAACAAGATGGTCGCAACCTTTAATCGCGTGCCGGGCCTGGCCGATGTGCCGTTCGCGGTGCAGATGGAACCCAACCTCGTCGTCGAGTTCTATTCCCGCTAAGCCTCCCGCCAGGGAAGGACAATCGATGGCGGAAACACGCACCGAACCGGTCTCCGCCATCGACGCCCGAGGGTTTTCGAGCCCTCCGGGCGGCGTGTCGTTGTGGGTCCTGGTCCTGCTGATCGTTTATGTCGGCTTCTGGACCATCCAGCGCGACTTCGCCCAGTACAATCTCGACCGCCACGGCGACATGGTCGAGAACTTCGCCTGGGGCATTACCTGGCAACTCGGATACGAGAAGCATCCGCCGCTCTTCGGCTGGATCACGGCGCTCTGGTTCGAGATATTCCCGCGCACCAACGCGGCCTATTATCTTCTTTCGACCGTGAACATGGCCGTGACGGCATGGGCGATGTGGCTCGTGTCGCGGCGGTTCCTGACGGAATGGCAGCAGGTCATCGCGGTCGCGATGATCTTCGTGATGCCGCCGCTCAGTTTCCATGCGATGGACTACAACGCCAACGCCGGGATGATGCCCTTCTGGACGCTGGCGTTCCTGTTCTACCTGCGTACGATCGAAAGGCAGCGGCTGCTGGATGCCTGCCTGACCGGGCTGTTCTGCGGCCTGGCGATGCTGGTGAAATACCACTCGCTGGTGCTTGCGGCCGCGCTTGCCGTACACATGATCTGGGACCGCGAGACAAGACCCCTGCTGAAGACGGCGCTGCCGTGGGCGGCTACGGTGGTGGGTGCGCTGGTTGTCGCTCCGCATGCATGGTGGGTGGTGCAGTCGGGCTTCAGGACCGTCACCTACGCTGCCGAGCAGGGCGACGGAACCTTCGCATCCGCCATGGGCAGCGCGGCAGACTTCTTCGTTGCCTTCCTGCTCTATTCTCTGCCGGGCGTGATCATCGCGCTTCTCTATTGGCGCAAGCGGCCCGAGCGCGCCATCGTCTCGATGCCGGAGGGCTGGCGCGGCCTGAGTGCGACGAGGCAAGGGCGGGCGCTGCTGTTCGTCGGGCCCGGCTCACTGGTCCTGACCATCGTTTTCGCCCTTGTGCTGAGCGCGCAGCTTTCGTCGCTCTGGGTGATACCATTCTTCTTCACGGTGCCGATCCTGCTGGCGCTCGCGGTCGCGCCGGCCAATGCCATTCATTTCTGGTACGCTGCGCCCGCGGCGGTGATCGTCTTCTG
>JAEWFU010000146.1 GCA_023388675.1 Pseudomonadota bacterium
AATTCCGAAGACGGCCACCTCGATCCGTCGGGCGTGACCCATGCCTATGCCAAGGCGGCACGCAAGCTGGGTGCTGAGGTGCATCGCTTCACCAAGGTCGAGGATATCGTGCGGCGGGAAGACGGGACGTGGCGCGTCATCACCGACAAGGGCGAGGTGGTGGCCGAGCATGTCGTCAATGCCGGCGGGCTTTGGGCACGCGAGGTCGGCCGCATGGTGGGGCTGGAACTGCCGGTGCTGGCCATGGAACACATGTACCTCATCACCGAGGACATGCCGGAAGTGGCGGAGTGGAATGCGAAGACCGGCAGCGAGATCATCCATGCCATCGACTTCGACGGCGAGCTCTACCTGCGCCAGGAGCGCGGGGGCATGCTGATGGGCACGTACGAAAAGGCGGCGAAGCCATGGTCGGAGTACCAGACGCCGTGGAATTTCGGCCATGAGCTTCTGGAACCCGACATCGACCGCATCGCGCCCTCGCTCGAGGTGGGGTTCCGGCATTTCCCGGCCTTCCAGAAGACGGGCATCAAGCAGATTATCAACGGGCCCTTCACCTTCGCGCCCGACGGCAACCCGCTGGTGGGGCCGGTGCGTGGGCTGCCGGGGTTCTGGGTCGCCTGCGGCGTGATGGCCGGTTTCAGCCAAGGCGGCGGCGTCGGGCTGGCGCTCGCCAACTGGATGATCGACGGCGATCCGGGCGCGGACATCTGGGCCATGGACGTGGCGCGCTACGGCGACTGGGCGTCGATGGCCTACACCAATGCCAAGGTACGGGAAAACTATTCGCGCCGCTTCTCCATCCGCTTCCCTAATGAGGAACTGCCGGCCGGACGACCGCTGAAGACCACGCCGGCCTACGACCTGCTTTCCGCGAAAGGCGCGCAATGGGGCGTGGCCTACGGGCTGGAGGTGCCGCTTTGGTATGCGCCGCAGGGAGCAAGGGACGAATTTTCATGGCGGCGTTCAACCGATTTCGAACATGTGGCGGCTGAGGTGCAGGCCGTGCGCGAGCGCGTCGGCCTGATGGAAATCTCCAGCTTCGCCAAATACCGGGTTACGGGGGAGAGGGCCGGCGACTGGCTCGACCGGATGCTTGCCTGCAAGCTGCCGGCACCGGGACGCATGGCGCTCGCGCCGATGCTGAAGGAAGACGGCAAGCTGATCGGCGATTTTACGGTGGCGAATTTGGGGCAAGGCGGAAAAGTACCCCCACCCCTTACCCCTCCCCACAAGGGGGAGGGGGACGTCGGGGTCGCACCATCAACTGGTGTGCTGATGCCAAGCGCGGGCGCTTCGGATTTCCCCTTCCCCTTGTGGGGAGGGGTAAGGGGTGGGGGGATGTTAGCTCCTACCTATCAGGAATGGATGATTTTCGGCTCCGGCATCGCCGAGCAATTTCATATGCGCTGGTTCGAGAAGCACCTGCCGGGCGACGACAGCGTGAAGATCGAAGCGCTCGGTCTGTCGATGGTTGGTTTCGCCATTGCCGGGCCGAACGCGCGGAAACTGCTTGAGAAAGTCATGCGTGCCGAGGTTACGAACGCTGCTTTCCCGTTCATGGCGATCCGCAGGATGGACATCGGCATGGCGCCCTGTCTGGTCGGGCGCGTGAGCTACACAGGCGATCTCGGCTATGAAATCTGGATGGCGTCCGAATATCAGCGTCATGTCTTCGAGCGGCTGTTGGCGGCGGGTGAAGAATTCGGCATCGGCCTGTTCGGCTCGCGCGCGCTCAACGCGCTGCGGCTGGAAAAGAATTACGGTTCCTGGGCGCGGGAATACCGGCCGATCTACGGTCCGCTCGAAGCCGGACTCGACCGGTTCGTCGCCTATGGCAAGACGGCGGACTTCATCGGCAAGGTGGCAGCACTCGCCGAGCGCGAGCAGGGCGGCAAGCTGCGCCTGCGCAGCTTCGTCGTGGATGCGGTCGACGCCGACGTGATCGGCGACGAGGCGATCTGGTTCGACGGCGCGGTGCGGGGCTGGGTGACTTCGGGCGGCTATGCGCATCATTCCGGAAAATCCGTCGCGATGGGCTATGTGCCGCGCGAAATTGCCGACGAGGCCAATGGTTTCGAGATCGAGCTCCTCGGCCGGCGTCTGCCTGCGCGAATTCAGGCGGTGCCGCTGTTCGATGCCAATTTCGAGCGGATGAGAAGCTGATTTCCCGACCCGGATCCATCATGAAGAGACCGATTACGCTGCCGCGCGGCAATATCGCCGCCCTGTTCATCGACCTGCAGGAAGAGCACAGGCATGATGCGCGCTACCTCGTCGAGGGGTTCGATGCCGTTCTTGTCAATGCGGCCAGGCTGCAGCGGGCGGCACGCGCCAATGGTGCGCCGCTCTATCACTTTGCCTATATCGTCGACCTCGCCGAAGGCGGCGCCCGCCCGTATCACCCCGTGATGCCCGACGGCCGCTCGGCCTTCAGCGACAAAAGCGATCCGCTGACGGCCGTGTGCCCCGAAGTCGGGCCGGAAGGGGCGGAACCGCTGATCGTCAAGTCCGAGGCGACTGCGTTCAGGACCGGCCTTGGCGCGGAGCTTCACCGGCACGGCGTCGAATGGCTGGTCGTGTCGGGCGTGTGGACGGAGGCTTGCGTCGACGCGACGGTCAAGGACGCGATCGGCCACGGGTTCAGGGTTCTGCTCGTCAAGGATGCCTGCGGCAGCGGAACCGGTGCCATGCACCAGACCGGCATCCTCAATCTCGCCAACCGTCTCTACGGCGGCGCGGTCGCATCGACCGAGACGGCCTGTCGGCTGCTGGCCGGCGAGGCGGCGGAAGTCTGGGTGGTCGATGGAGCCGTGCCCCTTCGCTATTCGCTCGGCGATGTGACGTCGCTCTACAACTCGCTGTGAGGCGGGACGACGGGAACCCGCAACCGTCTGCGCGCCTCTGAATGCCCGAAACCTCCCGCAGATCAAAACATGACTGTAATTATCAAGTAATTACCATGGCTTAGCCGTGCCGGCAAAAATTTGACCGCTTGATAAAAAAATAAATCGTGCTAGCATTTCCCCCAAAACCAATAATGGGGAACATCGACGATGGCTGAAGGCCAGTTCAAGCGGGGCATTGCGGCCGGCCGGCTCGCGCCGCCGCAATATGCGGACAACTTTTCCGATCTTCATCCGCCGTTCGACC
>JAEWFU010000309.1 GCA_023388675.1 Pseudomonadota bacterium
AGGAAGCTGCTTCGTATCGCGCTGACGTGCGATCCTCAGACCCGAAATAACAAAGCCGCCGTGCCCCAAAGCGCGGCGGCTTTGCTTTGGGGAAGCTCGTTACCGGTATCCGGTCGTATCCGAGGGCTTGCCCGCTTCGCGCACTTCGGTGATGTAGCGCCAGGCATCCGGTTGCGACCCGTCGAGATCGGTGAAGCCGTAGACCTGAGCAAGCTGGCCGCTGGAAAGCGACTGACCGCTCCAGCGAGCGCGGTCGGGATCGGCGGCGAGGGCCGCGACGGCGCGGCCGACATAGCGCGGCGTTTCCGAGATCGCAAAATCCGGCTCTTTCGCCGTGGCATCGCGCCAATTTTCCTCCGCGACCCCATAATGCTCCAGCATCATTTCCGAGCGCAGCCAGCCAGGCGTGAGCGACAGCGCGGTTGCGCCGTGCGGCGCGAGGTCCTTCGCGTGCGCCCAACCGAGCCGGTTTATCGCCACCTTGGCGAGGTCATAGAAGGGCGAAATCCGGTAATGGTCGGCGTTGTATTCCGCCGTGCCGTCGGTGACCTCGACCAGCAGCCCGCCCGGCCGTTCGATCAGGAGGGGCAGGGCGTGGTGAGTGGTGATCAAATGCGTGTCGATCGCCAGCCGCAGCATGCGCAGGCCCTTTTCGAGGTCGTGTTTCCAGACTGGCGTGTCCCATTCCACCAGTAGTTCCCCGCCCCAGACATCGTTGACGAGTATGTCGAGGCGGCCCTGCTCGCCGCGGATACGGGCGACGAGGGCCGCGACCTGATCCGCCTCCAGATGATCGACCTGCACGGCTACGCCCTTGCCGCCCAGCGCATCCACCAGCTCCGCAGTTTCCTCGATCGTTTCTGGCCGGCGATATTCCGACTGCTGCGTGCGCGTGGTTCGTCCGGTCACGTAGACGGTTGCGCCGGCGGCCCCGAGTTCGGCAGCTATGCCGCGCCCCGCACCGCGGGTGGCGCCGGCGACCAGGGCGACCTTGCCTTGCAGTTTCATGGCAATTTCCTCATTCATGACCATAGCGGTTGATCCGCCAGTTTCGGCAAATTATAAACGAATATTCGTTTACTAATGAGAAGGCAATATGGCAAGACCCAGGAAGATGCCGGACGAGGCGGTTTTCGACCACGTTCACGCCTTGATGCAGGAGCGCGGATCGGAAGGGGTAACGTTCGCCGCCCTTGCCGAACGCAGCGGGCTTTCGGGCGCGACGCTGGTGCAGCGTTTCGGCACCAAGCAGAAGCTGGTGCATGCCGCGCTGGTTCATGCCTGGCAGCGGCTGGAAGAACGCACGAAGCGTTTTGCGGAAGAGGCCGAACGTTCGCCGGAAGGGGCGGTGCTGCTGCTTCAGAAACTGTCTGGAAGCTATGGCGACATCGACACTTATGCCGACAACCTGCAGATATTGCGCGAGGATTTGCGCGATCCCGAGTTGCGCGCGCGTGGCAGCGCATGGGTGGAAACGCTCGTGGTCGCGCTCGACCGCTGCTTTGCGACGACGCCGGACGCGCCCGACGGCATCGGCCGGCTGATGATGGCCCAATGGCAGGGCTCGCTGCTGCTATGGGGCTTTTCGCCGGACGGTGCGGTTGACCTCTTCGTGCGTGACCATCTGGAACGCTTCGTGCGAACGCTGCTGCGCTGACCGCGCGACGGGCACTCGCCTTGCGGCCTTTTCCGGCTGCTGCTATGAGGCCGGCATCATTCGCTGCCAGAACAGCCGAGCATTCGCCATGGGTTCGAAAAAATCAGACCGGTAAGCCGCAACAGCCTTTTCGTTGTTGCGGCGTTCTGTTCGATCCTAATCCCACTTCAGTGACGCAGATCGCCGCCGAATCTCATCCATTCGTGCGGATTTTCGATATGCCTATCCAACAACCCCGGCTGTGGACATACAGCCTGCCGGCGGCGCTCGCGCTGCTGGCTCCCTTCAACCTGCTCGCTTCGCTGGGCATGGACATCTACCTCCCGGTCGTTCCGGCGATGCCCGGGATACTCGGCACCACGCCGGGCGTGATCCAGCTCACGCTGACGCTCTACATGATCGTGCTCGGCGTCGGGCAACTGCTGTTCGGTCCGCTTTCGGACCGGATCGGCCGGCGCCCGGTGCTGATGTGCGGCGCGCTGCTGTTTGCCGGCGCGTCCTTCGCCCTGGCGTGGACGGATACGGCGTGGCCGTTCCTCGCGTTGAGGCTCCTGCAGGCGATTGGCGCATCGGCCATGCTGGTCGCGCTGTTCGCGACCGTGCGCGACGTCTATGCGGAACGGCCGGAAAGCACGGTCATCTACAGCCTGATGAACGCGATGCTGGCATTCGTGCCGGCGCTCGGGCCGATCGCCGGCGCGCTGATCGCCAGCGGCTTCGGCTGGCGCGGCATCTTCGTGGCTCTGGCCCTGCCGGCGCTTGTCATGCTCGCAATCGCGCTGCCGGCCTGGCACGAGACCCGGCCGGTGCAGCGGCCGGGCGCGGGCGGCGGCGGTTTTCTGCCGGTCCTGCGCAGTCCAGCCTTCTGGGCCTATACCTGCGCCTTCGGCACGGCGATGGGCACGTTCTTCGTGTTCTTCTCGAGCGCGCCGCGCGTGCTGATGGGCAATGGAAGCATGAGCGAGCTGGAGTTCAGCGTCGCCTTCGCCACCGTGGCGCTGGCGATGATCGTGACGACGCGTTTCGCGAAGGGGTTCGTTGCCCGCTGGGGCATCGCCGGAAGCGTGGTCCGCGGCATGGTCCTGCTGCTTGCCGGTACGGGACTGCTGCTTGTGGGCCAACTCTGGCTGCAGCCGTCCGTGGTGTCGTTCATAGTGCCGATGTGGCTGGTTGCCGTGGGCATCGTCGTCACCACGGCGGTAACGGCGAACGGTGCGCTGCAGGAGTTCTCCGACGTGGCGGGAACGGCCGTCGCGCTGCACTTCTGCATCCAGAGCCTCATCGTCGGTGTGGTCGGCACGCTTTTCGTGCTCTTCCTCGACGGCGACACGGCATGGCCGCTGATCGGCTATGCGGCCGCCATGGCGCTCTTGACGCTGGCCGCCATCGGCGGGCTGGCGCGGCGCGGCCGGATGCAGGCAGGGTGACGCGAAGCGGGCGGCGGACGTTTGGGCCGCCGCCCGTCGCACCCGTCTTGCGCGCCAAGGTGCGTTGACGCCTGCGAACGGCTATGATTCCGCGGATGAGCGAATCAAAAGCAATGATCCTTGGAGCGTCGGGCACGGCGCTCACCGCCGACGAGAAAGCCTTCTACCGCGACGAGCGGCCGTGGGGTTTCATCGTCTTTGCCCGCAATGTCGCCGAGATCGAGCAGATGCGCGACCTGACCGCCGCCATGCGCGATTGCGTCGGCCGCCCGGACGCGCCGGTCTTCGTCGACCAGGAAGGCGGGCGCGTGCAGCGCCTGCGCCCGCCGCTGGCGCCGGCCTATCCGTCCGGTTCGGCGCTCGGCGCGCTCTACCGGAGCAACCGCGAGGCCGGATTGCGGGCGGCATGGCTGATGTCGCGCCTGCATGCTTTCGATCTTCTGCGCTGCGGTCTGAATGCCGACTGCCTGCCGGTGCTGGACGTGCCGGTCGAGGGTGCGCACGACGTCATCGGCAGCCGCGCCTATGGCAAGGACCCCGAAATCGTCACGGCGATGGGCCGCGAGGCGATGGCGGGGTTGCAGGCCGGCGGCGTGCTGCCGGTCATCAAGCACATGCCGGGCCATGGCCGCGCCTTCGCAGACAGCCATCACAACCTGCCGACGGTGGATGCTTCGCTCGACGAACTGCGCGCGCATGACTTCGCGCCGTTCAAGGCGCTGCGCCACGCGCCGATGGCGATGACGGCGCACGTCGTCTACACCGCCATCGACCCCGACAATCCGGCAACCACCTCGGCCAAGGTCGTGGAAGAGATCATCCGCGGCGAGATCGGCTTCGAGGGGTTGCTGATGAGCGACGACGTCTCCATGAACGCGCTTTCTGGGGATTTCGCGCATCGCACGGACGGAATTGTTGCAGCGGGCTGCGATGTGGTTCTTCACTGCAACGGCGTCATGGACGAGATGCGTGCCGTTGTAGGCCGCGTTCCCGCG
>JAEWFU010000396.1 GCA_023388675.1 Pseudomonadota bacterium
GGATAGACAAGCTCGAACCACGCGAAAGCGAAGAACAGAACGATAGCCGGCCAGTAGCCCAGCCACACCGGCAGCACGACGAACCCGTCTTTCCGTCCGGTCACGGCCGCCAGCGCACGCCAGGGCACATACCAGGGATCGATCCACCACCAGAGATTTCCGAACATGCCCTGCACCAGCGTCAGGCCGACCCAGAAGACGGTCCACACCATCAGCGGCAGCGGGTTGGAAAGCGGGTCTCGACTGCCGAGGAAACCGGCTGCGACCAGCGCGCAGACAAGCAGCAGGCAGGCTGCACTGCCCACAAGTCGCGGCCATACCGGCATGCTTCCAAGCGCCAGCCTTTTCCGCGCCAGCCGGTCGAGCGCCTGCGGCGGCGCGAACACCAGCAGGATGAAGGTCAGGATGACGGCCGCAGCCCCGCCGACAAGATAATGCCCCGTCGGCAGCAGCAGCACGTGGCCGCGATCGGCCGCATGCGCGAGCGCCTGATCGGCCATCAGCGCGAGCGCGCCGATCGTCCAACAAGCCCCCGCAAGGCCGCCTCGGGACAATCGCACAAACCGCTCACTCGCCATTGCCGTCGCTATCCCCTCACGCGACGCCGATGCCGCAGTCGGAGACTAGGCGAGCAGAGGCCGGCCTTGCAATCACGCACCTTGCCCGTCGTCCGCTGCAACCCTGCGGAACCGCGCTCCCGCATTCACGTGAGGCGAAAGAAAACTTCGTCCAGTTTGCTCTTGTCGCACGCCGCGACAATCGCTATGTGTGCGCCCGCGCCGGCAACGGCCCACGCGCCCCGCGGAGAGGTGGCAGAGTGGTTGAATGCACCGCACTCGAAATGCGGCATGGGTGCAAGCCCATCGGGGGTTCGAATCCCTCCCTCTCCGCCAATAATTCGAAATTTAATTTACTTTCCAGTAGCTTATAGGCCTTCTGCATTCTGGCCCTACTAAGTGCCCTATCAATGGGCGCTGGCTTGCGGTCGTGGCGAGGTCGCATTCGGATGACAGTGCGCAACAGGGAGGCTGCGATACGGAGAGGGCTTCGCCAGCGCCGTGTTGGTCGGGGCCAATACGTTCGGCCTGATGCCGACCGGAATGTCCAATGGGGGCCGTCTCCTGACGTTCCGGTTATGGGAGACGGCTGCCGATTTCCGGTAGAGGGGATCACTGGATGCTGATCCGCTACGGGTAGGCCCGCACGACAAAGGCACGGCTGTAGCTGAGCTTAGTATGGGCCACCTGCAGCTTGGTCCGCTCGCCGCCGATGATCGCCCAGTCTTCCGACCAGTCGAACTGGAAGGCCTCCCCGGGCTCGAACGCCAGTGGCACGAAGGTGCCGCGCCCGCTCGTTTGCATCTCGCGTTGACGATCCGCTTTCCAGGCACGCGCAAAGGCGGCAACCCGGCCATAAGAACCGTCGTAGCCGAGGCTCATCAGGTCGGCGTGCAACTGCTTGATCGTGCGCTTCTGCTTGCGCGGCCTGTTCGCCTCAGTCCTCAGCCAGGCCGCCAGCCGCTCCGCATAAATGTCCAGTTTGCTCGGCCGATCCGGAACCTTGAAGCGAGGCTCGACCTCACCCGATCGCAGGTATTTGCGGATCGTGTTCCGCGACAATCCCGTGCGCCGCGAAATCTCCCGGATCGAAAGCTCGTCTCGCAAATGCCAGCGCCGGATAACGCTCAGTAACGCCATGTCTATCACTCCAAAATCCCCTGCACTCATCAGCAGGGGCAGGTTCAAACATGGGTCACTTCTCGATGGAAAAATCCCTCAATCCCGGATCAGTTCTCGGTGGAAATCAACAGCCGGATGCCGGCGTCAGCGGAAGCGGTTGACTTCGGTGAAGGCTTTCCGGCGGGCGATGAACTCGCGTAGGAGGGGCAGGAAGAACGCCTTGCTGAAGCGGCCGATGGGCGGCTCGGGTTCAAGGTAGAAGGAGCGCCCGACGATATCGGTGTTGAACTCGTCAAGCACGATCCAGAGGCGCAGTTCGGCATCGAGGCCGGCACGGCGCTTCTCGATGTCGGGGATTTCGGCGGAGAACGTGGACGCCACCGGCTCCTTGGTGGTGATCGGGAGAAGGAGCACGAGATCGCCGTCCGGTCGCGAGATCCGCACGCCGACGGCGACTGGCCTGTCCTTGCGGCCTTCGGTCTCGCCGGCGCGGTCCTCCCGCGCCCAGAGATAGGGATAGCGGATGACGGTCGCAGTCCGGATATCCTCGTAGCTCATGACCGTCCACCTTCGTCTTCCTGCGCATAAGCATCGACCGCGCTCTCGAACTCGGCGAGCAGGCTGTCCGACATGGTCTCGATCGTGCCGGCGGAGCGCGCGTCCGACTGGCGCATCAGGCGCTCGTAGTCCTCGATGTTGAGGATGACGAGACGCGGCTTGCTGCGCTGCGTGATGGTCACAGGCCGGCGTAGCGCCTCGGCGATGATATCGCCGGACTTCTTGGAGAGGTCCGTCGTGGAATAGGAACGACCCGAGCGCGGCATGGCGTTCTCCTGCGTTTGCTGCGTATGCTGCCAATGCCGTAATATACGGCATTGGCGGGATTCCTGCAAATGACGAAGCATGGCGAGAAGCCTCCCTAAAAGGGAGGCTCGGCGCTGATGCGGCCCTCCAGCTCCGCCCAGATCGTTTCGCGCTCCGCCAGCGCCATCACCAGCTCCTCCTCGATCCAGCGGCGCTCGTCGGCGTCGACGGCATGCCGCGTCGACTCGGCGATCGGATTGCGCCTTATCCAATTGCGGATGGCACACAATCCCATGATGCCCAAACCGCCGACAAACAATCCACCGAGTGCATGGTTGCTGAAGCGGCCAAGTTCCCAACCGCCGCAAGCGAGAAATCCCCAGTACGCGCCAAGCACGATCCCAGAGCCCGCGCCGGCGATGAAAACGCGAAGCAAGTTCCAAAGTTTTTGAACGGCTGGGATTCGATGGGGTCGCTTATGCATCTCGCAACGTTGGCTAGCCTCGGATCGCTTCCGCCCGCGAGGAGAGACAAACCTACGGCGGCGACAGCGAGGCGACACCTTGATACGCGGATTGCGGAATCGGTCGCGTTTAATCGAGCAGGAGCCTAACCAGCTCCGCCTGTCGGGAGACACCCGTCTTCTCGAAGACGCGTATGAGATGTGTGCGCGCCGTGTTGATCGATATGCCGCAGCGTGCCGCCGCAGCCGCCCGCCCGTCACCCCTGAGCATCTCGACGGCAAGTACCGCCTCAGCCTGCGTCAGGCCGTACCGCTCCCTGAACGTGGCCACGCGCGCGGCGCGCTCCTTGTCGGGATCGTGCACGATCAGCATCGCGACGGGCGCCGGATAGCCCGCCGCCATCGCCACCTCCTTCGCGATGCCGCAGCGATAGGGCACGACTTCCACGAGAAGCGAACCGCTCGCGCCACGAGCGAACCGAACGTGACGGCCGGCTGCAGACAGCGGCCAGCCGGCCGTGCATGCGTTGATCGTCGCGCGCAGCAAGGCGTCCGCTCGGGGCTGGGCGAGACGGAGAATGCCGCCGACAACCCGGATGTCGTTGCCGGCGGCCAGAAGAGCGTCGGCGTCGGCGTCGGCGAAAACGACCCTCGCGGTCTTGTCCACCACAAGAACTCCTGCGCCCCCTTCGCCGTTGGCGCGTCCGTCGACGGTCGCCTCCATCTCCATCCGGTAAAGCTTGCGGGAGAGATTCACCGCCCTGACGAAATGGGGAACAAGGATCGCAAAGCGCTCGAACGACGCCTCGTCGATTTGGTCGCTGCGCGTCGATGCCTGAAGGACCAGACTGGAAAACATGCCGTCGCCGACGATCAGATTGGCGGCGATCCGCTCGGTTCCCAGTCCGGATCGCCGCCAGAACTCATTGTGGAACGGGCTTCGCAGGAACAATTCCCGCCCCGTATCCGCCAGCGTCGTCAGTTCTCCCACCGGAGCCGACGCGGTCGCCCTGGCAGTCGGATCGTGCAGCCACCAGTGCTCGGCATAGGCAGAGACGACATCCGGATCGGCGCGCGGCGTGACGACGGTGGAGTAGCCGAGCCGCGAATCGGCGACGACCAGCGCCGCGTTCTCCCCGCCGCAGAGATCGGCGACGGCGCATAGCGCGTCGGACCATGGCGTCTCGTCCAGAGCCGCCTCGTAGATCTGTCCGATGATGTTTGCGAGCTGGTTCTCATGCACCGATCACGTTCCCCCCAAGACCGTGACGAAGCTTTCAGGAGGCGGAGCAGGCATCCTGCTCAAAATGACGCGGAAACTCAGCCGCCTGCTTTTCGCAACCCTACCCCATTCTGTCGCTTGGGCAAGAACGACGTCACACAAACGTCGCATGCGCTTCCGCCTCGTCCCCGATATGGTGGAGGCTAGGGGATCATGGCACGCCACTTTCCCTGACAGTTTCACCCGGCAAGGGAGGGGGTGCGATGAAGGTCTCGTGGATGGGCACGGACTATTCGATTACCGTCGCCAAGAGCGACAGCGCCGGCATCGTCGGCGTCTTCGAGGGCTTGGTACCGGCGGGCGACGGACCGCCGGTCCACATCCACCACAATGAAGACGAGGTGATCCACGTCATCGAGGGCGAGTACGAGTTCTGGCTTGACGGCAAGGTCTCACACGCCGGTCCCGGCGCGTCGGTCTTCCTCCCCCGCTCCGTTCCGCACACCTTCCGCGTGGTCGGTGACCGGCCCGGCCGCAATCTGGCGGTCATCACGCCGGGCGGCTTCGAGAACTTCTTTGTCGAGGCAGCGGAACGCGATCTTCGAATCCCCGACAACATGCCCGAGCTGATGGAACTGGCCGGCAGCTACGGGCTGGAATTCGTCGGCCCCGCCAACTGGGACGCCTGAGGCGCCGAAACCCGGGAAGAAAATCTTATGCCCTTCATATCACAGCTCTACTTCAAGACCGCCATCGCCTTCCTCATCCTCGGCATCATGATGGGGCTTCAGATGTCGATCTCGGGCAACCACAACGTCATCGGCGCGCACGCCCACGCCAACCTGCTCGGCTGGGTGACGATGGCGCTGTTTGGAACCTGGTTCGCCTTCATGACAGAGAAAGCACAGTCCCGGCTCGCCATGATCCAGTACGGCGTCTATACGACCGGCGTCGTCATCATGACGCCCTCGCTCTACTTCATGCTTCAGGGCAATCCCGCTCTCGAGCCGCTGGTCGCGGCGGGCTCGCTCATCGCCTTCGCGGGCGTGTTGCTGTTCGCCTTCATGGTCTTCTCCGGTGAGCGCACTACTGCAAGCCGGGACGCCTCAGCGAGAATCTGATCGAGTCCTGCGCAGTAGAAACGGCTCGCTTACGCCTGCAATTTCGAGGTTTCCGAGAGTCCCCTGAATGCGTCATGCTGGCTGAGGTGAACCTCACCGTTGAGATGTCTGAGGAACTCCGTGGTCCTGAGC
>JAEWFU010000413.1 GCA_023388675.1 Pseudomonadota bacterium
GCCGATACTCATCCCGAGTGGTCTTGCTCCAGGGCATCGCGATCTCCTTCGAATCTTTGCAAATCCGATGGAATCACATCCAAGCCAGATCACTCACCTCTTTTTCGGTCAGGCTCTCAGGATGAGGACTGTAGTACGTCGCTCCGGCAAGCTCGGGGGTTCGAGGGTCGTTCTGTTGAAGTATACCAAGGCTGCCGCGAGCGGGCTGAGCAACCCACCTCCCTCATCCTGAGGTGCGACCCTGAGCCTGCCGAAGGGGAGCCTCGAAGGACGCACGACGACGCAGCAGCGTCAGACGTGCTGGCCGCCGTTGATGTGGATTTCCGAGCCGGTGACGTACGACGCCTGTCCCGAGCACAGGAAAAAGATGATGTCGGCGACTTCCACCGTAGAACCCAGCCGGCGCAGCGGGATCGTCTCGACGATCTTTTCCGTGCCCGGCGACAGGATCGCGGTATCGATCTCGCCCGGCGCGATCGCGTTTACCCGGATGCCATGCGGACCGAAATCGGCCGCCATCTCTCGGGTCAGCGAGCCGAGCGCCGCCTTCGACGTCGCGTAGGCAGTGCCCGCAAAGGGATGCACCCTGCCACCGGCGATGGACGAAACGTTGACGACCGAGCCCTTGGCCCTCGCAAGTTCCTTGAACAGCCCACGGGCCAACATGATGGGGGCGAAGAAATTGACCTGGAACACGTCGCGCCAGACATGCATCGGCGTCTCGATCGAG
The DNA here is from genome assembly GCA_023388675.1 of Pseudomonadota bacterium. Taxonomy (GTDB): domain Bacteria; phylum Pseudomonadota; class Alphaproteobacteria; order Rhizobiales; family Rhizobiaceae; genus Aerobium. The sequence goes on from JAEWFU010000413.1 coordinate 731, forward strand.
TTCATGCGCGCGCCGCCCTCCAGCTTCGGCGAAATCGCGGCGTTGTTGACGAGCGCATCGAGCTGGCCGCCATCGGCCTCCAGCCGGTGGCGTATCTCGGCAACCGCCTGCCCCACGTCCTCCGGGTCGGAGAGATCGACCTTGATGTGATCCTCCGGCCCTGACGGCCAGGGACAGTTCTCGGCGAAAGCCTGCCTGGAGCAGGTGATGACGCGCCAGCCTTCGCCCGAAAAGCGCTTGACCGTTGCGTGGCCGATGCCCCGGCTTGCGCCGGTCAGTACCAGTGTCTTGCGGGGTTCGGCATCGGCCATGGCAAATCTCCTCGCCGCTATCTAGCGGAAGGGCGTGGGGATGGCGAGTGAGCAAAGACGCACATCAATTGCCGAGGATGATGTCCATGATCGATCCGATCGGCCGGGGCGCCTGTTCGCCCACCTCGGCCGGCGGCATCGGCGCCTCTATCGACGCGGTATGGTCGTTACCGGGCTGCGCTCGCAGGATATCCTCGACCTGCGAGAGGATCCGTCCGTTCCAGTTGCCCGGCAGATTGGCGACCGGCACGCCTTCATGCGCCGCGGCCATGAAATCATTCCATGCAGCAGCGGGCAGCGAGCCGCCGGTGATATTCTTGGTCGCCGTGCCGTCGTCATTGCCGAACCAGACGCCGGTGGTGAGGTTTGCCGTGTAACCGACGAACCAGGCGTCGCGCGAGTTCTGGGTCGTGCCGGTCTTGCCGGCCGCCGGCCAGCCGAAGGCCGCGCGCCGCGCCGTGCCCTGCGACACGGTCTCGGTCATCATCGCGTTCATCATGCCGACGATTTCGGGGCGCACCACGCGCGGCCCGCTCGACGACCTGTGCTGGTAAAGCACCTCGCCGCCGGCGGTCGTGATGCGCTTGACGAAGTGGATGTCCGGCCTGAAACCGCCATTCGCAAATGGCACATAGGCGGCCGTCAGCTCCAGCGGCGTGACTTCGGACGTGCCGAGCGCGATCGACAGGTTCGGCGTCAGATCGGATTCGATGCCCATGCGCCAGGCCGACTCGACGATCGCGGCAGGTCCCACCTCCTGCGCAAGCTGGACGGCAACCGAATTGAGCGACTTGGACAGCGCCGTGCTCAGCGAGACCTGACCGTAGTATTTTTCGTTGTAGTTGCGCGGCGCCCACTTGCCGATGCGGATCGGCGCATCGTTGCGGACCGTATCCGGGAACAGCCCCTTTTCGAGCGCGGCCATGAACACGAACGGCTTGAAGGCCGAGCCCGGCTGGCGCCGCGCCTCCGAGGCACGATCGAACTGGCTTGTCGCGTAGTCGTAGCCGCCGACCATTGCACGCACCGCGCCCGACGCGTCGATCGACACCAGCGCGCCCTGGCTGACATTGTGCTTCTTGCCTTCGTCGTCGATCAGGCGCCGGATCGAGCCTTCCGCATAGGTCTGCAGAACGAGATCGACGGTGGTCTCCACCACGATATCCTGCCGCACCTCGCCGATGAGCTGCGGCAGCTCTTCCATGATGCGGTCAGCGAAATAGTGCTCCGAACCGGTCCAGTAGGCGGTGGCGCGCACGGCCGGCGTGCTCATTGCGGAGGCGAGCTGGCTGTCGCCGATCATGTCCTGATCTCGCATGGCGGCGAGCACGAGCTGCGCGCGCTGCTCGGCCGCCTGCGGATCGCGGGCCGGCGAAAGCCGCGACGGCGCCTTGAGCAGACCGGCGAGCAATGCTGCCTCCGACAGCGAGACGTCGCGCGCGGACTTGCCGAAATAGCGGCGCGAAGCCGCCTCCACGCCATAGGCGCCCGACCCGAAATAGACCCGGTTCAGATACATTTCGAGGATCTGGTCCTTAGTGTATTTTTGCTCCAGCCACAGCGCCAGAAGCACCTCCTGCACCTTGCGCTCGATGGTTCGCTCAGGCTTGAGGAACAGGTTCTTGGCAAGCTGCTGGGTCAGCGTCGAGCCGCCCTGGCTGACGCGCCCGCTCATGACGTTGGAGGCCATAGCGCGGGCGAGGCCGATCGGGTCGATGCCGAAATGGGAATTGAACCGGCGGTCCTCGATCGCCATCACCGCTTGCGGGATATAAGGCGACATCTCGTGCAGGCCGACGGCTTCGCCGCCGGTCATGCCGCGATTGGCAACGAGCTGGCCGTTGACGGCGACGATGCGCACGTTCGGCGGCCGGTCGGGTATCGCCCATGTGGTCGCTGCCGGCATCTGGGCGCCGTAGAAGGCCACGAGGCCCGCAGCGGCAATGCCACCCCAGATGCCCATCACCATCATCCAGTAGACGGCGCCGCGCATAAGGCCGAAGACGCCGCGTCGCTTGTTCGGCTTTCTGGAGCGCGAACGGTTTCCGGCCGGCTGCCTGCGCGCCGTCCCGCTCGCTGCCTTCTTGCGTGTTGGAGCCGCCTTGCCCTTGCGCGCGGCAGGGATCACGCGATCGTCTTCACCCACGAAAAACGCCGAAGCGTCGTCCTCGTGCGACCCTCCACCGAAGGTCGGTTCTATGCGCGTGTTTCGATTTCGGCTGGCCATCCCGTCCGCGGATCCGATCTCAGTCTGTGGGCACCGGGTCGGGTGGAGAGTAAATGCGGCTATTTAAAGGGGGGTTAAGCCCACGGCTGCGTTCGCTATCCGTTGACAGACTGTTGACCGTTTCAACAACAATGCTATGCAACGCTTCTCAGGCAACGGAACCTCGCCGATTCTCTCGAGAGCGGCGGGGTTCTTTTTTGCCTTGGGCGCTATGTGGCAGGACCAGCCTTACCCCGGAAAGCGATATGTCTCGCGGGATTCCGGCTTGATCTCGATGGAGAAACCGGGCGCGGACGGCGGCATATAGGCCGCCCCCCGGATCACACAGGGCTCGACGAAATGCTCGTGCAGGTGATCGACATATTCGACCACCCTGCCCTCGTGCGTGCCGGCTATGCAGACATAATCGATCATCGCCAGATGCTGCACATATTCGCACAGGCCCACCCCGCCGGCGTGCGGGCACACCGGCAGACCGTATTTCGCTGCCATCAGCAACACGGCGAGCACCTCGTTGACGCCGCCCAGCCGGCAGGCATCGATCTGCACCACGTCAATGGCGCCGCGCATGATGAGCTGCTTGAAGATCACCCGGTTCTGGCACATCTCACCGGTCGCGACCTTCACCGGGGCGACGCCCTCGCGAATCCTGCGGTGGCCTTCGATGTCGTCCGGGCTGGTCGGCTCCTCGATGAACCACGGCTTGGCGAAGGCGAGATCCTTCACCCAGCCTATCGCCTCGTTCACCTCCCACACCTGATTGGCGTCGACCATCAGGTTGATGTCGGGACCGACGGTCTCGCGCGCGATGGTCAGCCGGCGAATGTCGTCGGCCTTGTCGCACCCCACCTTCATCTTGATGTGGCGGAAGCCTGCGTCCACCGCCTCGCGACACAAGCGGCGCAGCTTGTCGTCGTCATAGCCGAGCCAGCCGGCCGACGTGGTGTAGCAGGGGTAGCCCTCGCGCATCAGCGTCGCGATGCGTTCGTCCTTGCCTTCGGCCTTGCCGCGCAGCAGCTCGACGGCTTCCGCCGGCGTGACGCAGTCGGTGATGTAGCGGAAATCGATGCAGCGCACGATCTCCTCGGGGCTCATCTCGGCCACAAGCCGCCAGACGGGCTTGCCTTCGATCCGCGCCCACAGGTCCCAGACCGCGTTGACGACGGCTCCGGTCGCCAGGTGGATCGCACCCTTGTCCGGACCGATCCAGCGGAGCTGGCTGTCGGAGGTAACGTGGCGCCAGAACGCCCCCATGTTTTCCGCGACCTTGGCCATGTCGAGCCCGATTACGAGATGGCGCATCGCCTCTATCGCCGCACAGCAGATCTCGTTGCCGCGCCCGATGGTGAAGGTCAGCCCGTGCCCCTCATGCGCACTGTCCGTCTTGAGGATCACATAGGCCGCGGAGTAGTCGGGATCGGGGTTCATCGCATCCGATCCGTCGAGATGGAGCGATGTCGGAAAGCGCAGGTCCACCACCTGCATGTCGACGATGCGTGTCATGCCGCGCTCCCGTAGGGACGCTGATGCCATCGCGCCCGGGAGCGTCTGCGCTCTACGTTGCCCCCCTCTGTCCTGCCGGACATCTCCCCCACGAGGGGGGAGATCAGCCGGCCGTCCGGCTTTCGCCAATCGCAGATGTTGCAAAATGGGTGGGGAGCGTGAAGCTGCCGATCTCCCCCCAAGTGGGGGAGATGTCCGGCAGGACAGAGGGGGGCGACGTAGGGCGCAAACATCAACAATCGTCTCGAATTGGTGGAGCAGCCAGGGCCCTGGCCCCGGCTGCTAGCTACAATCAGTCGTAAAGCACCGCGGCGATCTCCGGATCGTCGATGTTCGACTTGTCGTACCAGTAGAAGCCCGTATCGATCTCCGCCGGAACGTCCTCGCCCTTGATCGCCTTGACGGCGGCGGCAACGGTCTCGTAACCGATGCCGACGGGATTCTGGGTGATGGCGCCGGCCATCAGCCCGTCGCGGATCGCCTGCTTCTGCTGCGCGCCGGAATCGTAGCCGATGATGACGAGTTCGCGGTTCAGTTCGCGCGCGCCATTGACGACGCCGATCGCCGAACCCTCATTCGCGCCGAAGATGCCCTTCAGGTCCGGATTGGCAAGCAGGATCGACTTGGTGATCTCGGTCGACTGCAGATGGTCGCCGCCGCCATACTGGATGTCGACGATCTCGATATTCGGGTAGGCTTCCTCCATCCGGTTGACGAAGCCGTCACGGCGGTCGATGCCGGTTCGGCTGGTCTGGTCGTGCACGACGAGCGCGACCTTGCCCTCGCCGCCGATCAGCTCGGCCATCTTGTCGGCCGCAAGTGCCGCGGCGGCAAGGTTGTCGGTCGAAGCGGTTGCAACCGGGATGTCGGAATCGACGCCGGAGTCGAAGGCGATCACGGGTATGTTGGCTTCCTGCGCCTTGCGCAGCAGCGGTATCGCCGCCTGGCTGTCGAGCGCGGCAAAACCGATCGCCTGCGGGTTCTTGGCCAGCGCGGCCGCCAGCATGTCGATCTGGCGGTCGACCTGGGCCTCGGTATCCGGCCCTTCGAAGGTGACGGTGACGCCGAGTTCGGCCGCGGCCTTGTCGGCGCCGGCCTTCACCGCCTGCCAGAACTGGTGCTGGAAGCCTTTCGAGATCAACGGGATATAGATGTCCTGCGCGCTGGCGGGCACGGCGGCGCCGAGCATGGCAAGCGCGCCGATCGCGCCTAGAATGGTGCGTCTGTTGAGCATGGCATTTCCTCCTTGGTTACACGTATTCACATGTCTTCGGGACGCTGGCCGCCCTCTCTCGCTAAAGCTTTCGCCGCCGCAGCATGTCGATGTAGACGGCGAGGATGATGATCGAACCGGTGACGACGGTCTGCCATTCCTGCGCCACCGACAGGATGCGCAGGCCGTTGAGCAGCACGCTCATGATGAGCGCGCCGATCAGCGTGCCGAGCACGGTGCCGCCCCCGCCGGACAGCGACGTGCCACCGATGACGACCGCCGCGATGGCGTCGAGCTCGTAACCCTGCCCCAGCGCCGGCTGGGCGGAGTTGAGACGCGAGGCGATCAGCAGCCCGGCAATACCGCAGATCGAACCCGCGAGCGTGTAGACGGCGATCTTCCAGCGGTCGGTGTTGACACCCGACAGCCGCACCGCTTCCTCGTTGGAGCCAAGCGCAAAGGTGTAGCGGCCAAGGGCCGTCTTCGACAGGACGAAGCTGACGGCGATGGCCACGAGGAACAGGATCAGCACGCCGTTGGGCAACGGCACAGACGGTATCAGCGCGCCGACGATCGAGCCCTGCGCGATCTCGGTGAAGCCCGGCGTGTCGTTGAAATAGATCGGACGCGTGCCGGAGATGACCAGCGAAAGCCCCTTCAGGATCAGCATCATGCCGAGTGTGGCGATGAAGGGCGGCACCTTGAGCTTGGCGACGAACGTGCCCGAACAGAAGCCGGCCGCGGCACCGGCGAGAATCGCGCCCAGCACGCCGAGCGGCAGCGGCAGGCCCCAGTAGGTGAGCACGACGCCGCAGATCACGGCGCAGAAGGTCATCAGCGTGCCGACGGACAGGTCGATGCCGCCGGTGATGATGACCAGCGTCGCGGCGATCGCGAGCACCCCGTTGACCGAGGTGGCCTGCAGGATGGCGAGGATGTTGCTGGTCTGCATGAAATTGGGCGAGGCGAGGCTGAAGCCCACGACGAGGACAATGAGGCTGGCGAAGGCCAGCAGCCGATGATGCGCGCCGCTCACGCGCGGGCCGGTGGCCACCTGTGGCTGCGTCGTCGCCTCGGTGCTCATGCGATGCCTCCTGCTGTTGGAGTGATATCGCGGCCAGGTCGCGTTCCGTCGCGCCCCCCTCTGTCCTGCCGGACATCTCCCCCACAAGGGGGGAGATCAGCCGTCAATTCAGCCAGTGCTCTTCCTACGGGGTGGGCGATTGGCGAAATCGGATGTGAGCGGCAATCTCCCCCATTGTGGGGGAGATTGCCGGCAGGACAGAGGGGGGCAACGTAGGGTGCAAACATAAGCTGCTCCTATCAACTACGCCGCTTCCGCCGCGCCGTTGCGCTGCGTCGCCAGCTTCATGATCTCCTCCTGTGTGGCTCCGGCAGGCAGGATGCCCGTCAGCCGGCCCTCGCACATCACCGCGATGCGATGCGAAAGCCGCAGGATTTCCGGCAGTTCGGAGGAAATGACGATCACCGCGCGGCCCTGTGCCGCCAGCGAATTCAGGAGTTTGTAGATCTCGCTCTTCGCTCCGACGTCGATGCCGCGCGTGGGCTCGTCGAAGATCAGGATGTCGCAGTCGCGCAGCAGCCACTTCGCGATGACGACCTTCTGCTGGTTGCCGCCGGAGAGCAGCCGCGCCTCCTGCAGGTCCGAAGGCGTCTTGATCGAGAGCCTGTCGATATAGGCGACAGCGGCTTCGCGCATCGCCCCCTCGCGGAGGATTCCGCCCGCACCGGTGAACCGCGACAGGCTCGCAAGCGCGATGTTGTTACGTACGTCCATGCCGGTGGCCAGCCCGAACTGCTTGCGGTCCTCCGAGAGGTAGCCGATGCCGGCACGGACCGCATCCTTCGGCTGCGCGATCGAAACCTTGCGGCCGCGCACATGAACCTCGCCGGCGTCGATGGGATCGGCTCCGAAGATGGCGCGGGCGACCTCGGTGCGGCCCGCCCCCATCAGCCCTGCAAAACCCAGGATCTCCCCCTTGCGGACCGAAAAGCTGACGTCGCGGATCTCGGCGCCACGGCACAGGCCGCGCACCTCCAGCGCCACTTCGGCATCGCTGAGGTCGGGCAGGTCGACGGTTGCGTCGGAAAGCCTGCGCCCGACCATCATCGAGATGATCGTTTCCACCGGCGTTTCGGCGGCGGGCACGGTGTCGACGGTCTCGCCGTCGCGCATCACCGTCACCCGGTCGGCGATCCGCTTCAGCTCGTCCATCTTGTGCGAAATGTAGACGATGCCGACGCCCTCGCCGCGCAGCTTGCGGATGATCGCGAACAGCTCGGCGATCTCTGCATCGTTCAGGGCCGCCGTCGGCTCGTCCATGATCAGCACACGCGACCGGTAGGACAGCGCCTTGGCGATCTCGACCATCTGCTGGCGGGCGATCGAAAGCCCGTGCACCGGGGTGCGCGGGTCGAG
>JAEWFU010000420.1 GCA_023388675.1 Pseudomonadota bacterium
CGCTATGGGGAGCCCTGAGACTCATCAGGCCTTCTCATCGGAACCGACCGCTGCCTATGACCATCCCCAACGACGTCAAGATCACGCCGGAACTCGTTGCCGCGCACGGCCTCAAGCCGGACGAATACCAGCGCATCCTCGACCTGATCGGCCGTGAGCCGAGCTTCACGGAACTCGGCATCTTCTCGGCGATGTGGAACGAGCACTGCTCCTACAAATCCTCGAAGAAATGGCTGCGCACCCTGCCGACCTCCGGTCCGCGCGTCATTCAGGGCCCCGGCGAGAACGCCGGCGTGGTCGACATCGGCGACGGGCAGGCCGTGGTCTTCAAGATGGAGAGCCACAACCACCCCTCCTATATCGAGCCTTATCAGGGCGCGGCGACCGGCGTCGGCGGCATCCTGCGCGACGTCTTCACCATGGGCGCGCGCCCGGTTGCGGCCATGAACGCGCTGCGCTTCGGCGAGCCGGATCATCCCAAGACCCGCCACCTCGTCTCCGGCGTCGTCGCCGGCGTCGGCGGCTACGGCAATTCCTTCGGCGTGCCGACCGTGGGCGGCGAAGTGCAGTTCGATGCCCGCTACAACGGCAACTGCCTCGTCAACGCCTTCGCCGCTGGCCTCGCCGACAGCGACGCGATCTTCTATTCGAAGGCGTCCGGCGTGGGGTTGCCGGTCGTCTATCTCGGTGCCAAGACCGGCCGCGACGGCGTCGGCGGCGCGACGATGGCCTCGGCCGAATTCGACGAATCCATCGAGGAGAAGCGGCCCACCGTCCAGGTCGGCGATCCCTTCACCGAAAAGTGTCTCCTGGAAGCCTGCCTCGAACTTATGGCCTCCGGCGCCGTCATCGCCATTCAGGACATGGGCGCGGCGGGCCTGACCTGCTCGGCGGTCGAGATGGGCGCCAAGGGCGACCTCGGCATCCGTCTCGATCTCGACAAGGTGCCGGTCCGCGAGGAGCGCATGTCGGCCTACGAGATGATGCTGTCGGAAAGCCAGGAGCGCATGCTCATGGTGCTGCGGCCCGAAAAGGAACAGGAAGCCGAAGCGATCTTCCGCAAATGGGGTCTCGATTTCGCGATCGTCGGCGAAACCACCGACGACCTGCGCTTCCGCGTCTTCTATCAGGGCGAGGAAGTCGCGGACCTGCCGATCAAGGAACTCGGCGACGAAGCGCCCGAATACGACCGGCCATGGGTGGAACCGAAGGTCCCCGCCCCGCTTTCCGGCACCGATCTGCCGGACGTCGACATTGCTGATGCTCTGCTCGCGCTGCTCGGCTCGCCGAACCAGTCGTCGCGCCGCTGGGTGTGGGAACAGTACGACACGCTGATTCAGGGCAATTCGCTGCAGATTCCCGGCGGCGATGCGGGCGTCGTCCGCGTCGAGGGCCACGACACCAAGGCGCTGGCCTTCTCCTCCGACGTCAACCCGCGCTATTGCGAGGCCGATCCGTACGAGGGCGGCAAGCAGGCGGTCGCCGAATGCTGGCGCAACCTCAGCGCCACCGGCGCGCTGCCGCTGGCGGCCACCGACAACCTCAATTTCGGCAATCCCGAGCGACCAGAGATCATGGGGCAGCTCGTCCATGCCATCAAAGGCATCGGCGAAGCCTGCCGTCTGCTCGACTTCCCGATCGTCTCGGGCAATGTCTCGCTCTACAACGAGACCAGCGGCCGCGGCATCCTGCCGACGCCGACCATCGGCGGCGTCGGGCTCATCGACGACTGGTCGAAGATGGCGCGCATCGGTTTCGCCGCCGAAGGCGAAACCATCGTGCTGGTCGGTGCGCCGGGACCGTGGGGCAGCCACCTTGGCCAGTCCGCGCTGCTGCGCGACGTTCTCGGGCGCCGCGAAGGTCCGCCGCCGCCTGTGGACCTGGCCCATGAAAAGCGGGCGGGCGAGTTCGTCCGCGGCCTGATTCGCAGCGGCATCGCGACTGCATCGCACGACTGCTCCGACGGCGGGCTCGCTGTCGCGCTCGCCGAAATGGCGATGGCCTCCGGCATAGGCGCGGAGATTGCCGCGCCGGAAGGCAATGTGGCCGAAACCTTCTTCGGCGAGGATCAGGGGCGCTACGTGCTCACCATGTCCGAAAGCGCCTTCACGGCGCTCGCCGCCGCGCCCGGCATCGCCTGTGTGCGGATCGGCACGACGGCCGGCGCATCCTTGAAGCTCGGCATGGCCCGTGCCATATCGATAGCAGAACTGAAGACGGCGCATGAAGGCTGGTTTCCGGCTTTCATGGGGCAGTAGACGGGGTATTTACAATGGCAATGGACGCGCACGAGATCGAACGGCTGATCAAGGAAGGCATTCCGGACGCCGTCGTCACGATTCGCGACCTTGCCGGCGACGGCGACCATTATGCGGCCGAAGTCGTCGCGGAAAGCTTCCGCGGCAAGAGCCGCGTGCAGCAGCACCAGATGGTCTATGAGGCATTGAAGGGCAACATGGGTGACGTGCTCCATGCCCTGGCCCTGCAGACCAGCATACCCGACTGAACATTGCGCCTCGCACGCTTGTGCAATAGATAGGGGCAAGCCAAACATTCCGCCGGGCCTTGAACCCGGCCAGAAAGGACGAGCCAGATGAGCGAGATCGCCGGATTCATCGACAACGAAGTCAAGAGCAACGACGTGGTGCTCTTCATGAAGGGCACGCCCGGCTTTCCGCAGTGCGGCTTCTCGGGTCAGGTGGTGCAGATTCTCGACTACCTCGGCGTCGACTACAAGGGCGTCAATATCCTGACCTCTGACGAGCTTCGCCAGGGCATCAAGGACTATTCCAACTGGCCGACGATCCCGCAGCTCTACGTTAAGGGCGAGTTTGTCGGCGGCTGCGACATCATCCGTGAGATGTTTCAGGCCGGGGAGCTTCAGGGCTTCATGACCGAGAAGGGCGTAACCGTCCGCGGCGCGGCCTGACGCGCTTCTAACTATAACCGAATCCCGGTTCTCCGGGGTTCCATGACGAGCATGCGCCGGCCCGCCGGCGCATTTCTTTTGTCCGACCATCGTCTGGAACAATAGCTATGGACCAAACATCCTCGACGGCGCCCACGCCGGCGCTCGCCATCCCGCGTTGGGAACTCATCGCCATCGCCGCCGGGCTGATGGCGCTCAATGCGCTGGCTATCGACATCATGCTGCCGGGCCTGCAGGAGATCGGCGCCAGCCTTGGCGTGAACGACGAAAACGCCCGACAATACGTCATCACGGCCTATATCACCGGGTTTGGCCTTGCCCAGCTCTTCTTCGGCCCTATTTCCGATCGCTTCGGACGCCGGACGCCGCTGCTCGTCGGCCTCTTCATCTATGTCGGGGCGGCGGCGGTCTGTGTATTCGTGCCCAGTTTTACCGGCCTTCTCGCGTTGCGCTTCATCCAGGGCCTGGGTGCTGCCTCGACCCGCGTCATCGCGATGTCCGTCGTTCGCGACGTCTATGGCGGTCGCGCCATGGCGGAAGTGATGTCGCTGGTGTTCATGGTGTTCATGATCGTGCCGGTGATCGCGCCAGGCGTCGGTCAGGTGATCATGCTGTTTTCGGAATGGCACATGATCTTCGCTTTCATGGCGGTCATGTCGCTTGCGATCACGCTTTGGGTGCTGTTCCGGCTGCCCGAGACGCTCCATGACGAGTTCCGCCGGCCGTTCACCGCCAGGGTGATCGCGGATGGTTTCCGCATCGTGCTCACGAACCGTCCCGCGGTCTGCTACACGATCGCGTTGACCGCGATCTTCGGCGCGCTGTTCGGCTTCATCAACTCGTCGCAACAGATCTATGTCGGCCTCTACGGCGTGGGCGCGATGTTTCCGGTCTATTTCGCCGCCGTTGCCGGCCTGATGGCCGTCTCGTCCTTCCTCAACGCGCGACTGGTCGGCCGTTTCGGCATGCGGCGGCTGGCGCACGGCGCTTTGCTGGGTTTCACGGCAGTGACGGCCTTTGCCTTCGTGCTGACCCTGTTCGGCTCCATGCCGCTCTGGGCCTTCGTCACCATCTTCGCGCTGGCGATGGTGCAGT
>JAEWFU010000425.1 GCA_023388675.1 Pseudomonadota bacterium
GCCAGTACCGCGCTTCCGAGACCGACAAGGTCGAAGACATGGATGCGTTGATCTCATGGCTGGAAAGCAATCTCGTCCCCGATGACGGTCAGGTCTCCCTCGTTCACGGCGACTACCGCCTCGACAATATGATCTTCGCGCACGGACGGCCCGAAGTGATCGCCGTGCTGGATTGGGAACTGTCGACGCTCGGCCACCCCTTCGCCGACATCGCCTACCAGTGCATGCAATGGCGGCTGCCGCACGATTCCGGCTTTCGCGGGCTCGGCGGCATCGACCGGCAGGCTCTCGGTCTTCCATCCGAGGCCGAATATGTCGCTCGCTACTGCGAGCGGCGCAAAATTGCCGGCATCGACAACTGGGTTTTCTATCTCGCCTTTTCCTTCTTCAGGCTCGCCGCGATCTGCCAGGGTGTCTACAAGCGCGCCCTCGACGGCAATGCCTCCAACCCGGAGAAAGCGAAGACCTACGGTCAGGCGGTACTCCTGCTGGCAGCGCTTGCGCGCCAGGCAATCGAAAAAGGGAAGTGATGCATGGCGCGGTTTTCAGGTCTGACGGTGCTGGTGACGGGAGCGACCGGCGGTTTCGGTCGCCGCGCAGCGGAACGCTTTGCTGCCGAAGGCGCACGGCTGGTCCTGTCCGATCTCGACCCCGCGCGACTTGAGGAAACCGCCTCGGCGATAGACGCCGAAACCGCCGTTCTTGCCGGCGACATCGCTGACGAAAACCTGTCGAAAGAACTCGTAGCGCTGGCGGAAAAGCGCTTCGGCGGGCTCGACGTAGCGCTGAACAACGCCGGCATCGTCCACGACATGATGAAGCTGCCCAACATCGCATCCGACGACGCACGCAAAGTCATCGAAGTCGACCTTCTCGGCGTTTTCTACGCGCTGAAGCACCAGCTTCCGTCAATGGAGCGGCGCTTCCGCGCCGAGGAAAAACGCAGCGCGATCGTCAACATCGCTTCCGTGGCCGGCATCGCTGGTGCCCCGCGTCTTTCTGTCTATGCCGCCGCCAAGCATGGCGTGGTCGGCCTTACCCGGTCGGCAGCGGCCGAATACGCCACCAAGGGCGTGCGCATCAACGCCGTCTGCCCGTCCTTCGCGCGTACCGCGATGGTCGAGAAGTCGCTGCCGGCAGCCGAGGAGGATCGCAAGGCGAGCGAGGCCGAACTTGTTCGCGGCGTGCCGATGCGGCGACTGGCCGAAGTCGACGAGATCGTCGAGGTCATCCTGTTCGCAGCCAGCCCGGAAAACGGTTTCATGACCGGGCAGACGCTCGCCGCTGACGGCGGGATAACGTCGATCTAGAGCTTCGCGATCAGATCGCGGAGTTGCCCCAGATGCTCGATCTGCCGATAGCGCGGATGGTTTTCCGGCGCCTCGATCCGCTCCAGGACCCATGTCAGCTCGTGCGGGACATACACGCCCCAGCTCCCTGCCTCGATCGCCGGTGCCACGTCCGACTTCAGCGAATTGCCGACCATCATGGCGTGCTCGGCGCCGCTCCCATGGCGTGAGAACACCCGCTCATATGTGCTTGCGTTCTTGTCGCTGACGATCTCAACCGCATCGAAGAAGTCGCCCAGTCCCGACTGCGCAAGCTTGCGTTCCTGATCGAACAAATCTCCCTTGGTGATCAGCACCATCCGGTATGAGCCCGCCAGTTCCTCCAGCGTCTCCTGCACATGCGGCAAGGTCTCGACCGGATGCCTGAGCATCTCGCGGCCCGCCGCCAGGATTTCGCCGATCACGCTCGCCGGCACCCGTCCCTCGGTCACCTCCACCGCGGTTTCTATCATCGAGAGCGTGAACCCCTTGATGCCGAAACCGTAGTGCCCGAGGTTGCGCTTCTCGGCTTCAAGCAACCGATCGATCAGGTGGTCGGACTCCGCATGATCAGCCAGCAGCTCCGCGAAACGTGCTTCGGTCAAGCGGAAGAACTGCTCGTTCTGCCAAAGCGTGTCATCGGCGTCGAAACCGATAGTGGATAGCGACTTCATATGCGCGCGTTACCTCGCGATAGACATTTGCTTATTTCTCTAAAGCCTAATTTAAGCAGTTGATGCAACGGTCTGAGTTGAGACTCGGACCAGTTAACCGCCTCAGAGGCAGGTGGATATTGTGAAATTTCCAACCATAGGCTCCTAGGGCTCGCGCAGTCCCATTTTCAGAGCCACCAATGTTCCGGCTCTTCTGGCCCTGGTCGTGATCGCGCTGGCGTGGCTGTTTGCCGAGCAACAAAACCGTGCTGTTTTCCGGCATGATCTGCACAGCGAAGTTCTCGGCGAGGTGAGCCTCATCCGCGCGAAGCTCGAGGGCAACATCAACGGTAACATCCAGCTTGTTCGAGGACTGGTCGCCACCCTTTCGACCGAACCCGAGATGGATCAGGAACGCTTCGCCACTCTCGCGGCAACCCTGCTGCAGGAGCGATCCCAGATCCGTCATATTGCCACCGCGCGCGATCTCGTGGTCAACCTGATCTATCCGCTGCAGGGCAACGAAAGCGCCCTCGGTCTCGACTACAACGAGAACGACGCGCAGCGCGCTGCGGCCTTGCGTGCTCGCGAAACAGGCGACCTTGTCCTTGCGGGACCGGTGGACCTCGTTCAGGGCGGAACGAGCTTCATCGGGCGGTTTCCCGTGTTTACGCCCGGCCCGGACGGCCGCGAAACATTCTGGGGGATAGTTTCGGCGGTGGTGGATGCCGAAAAGCTCTATGCGCAAAGCGGATTGCTCAATCCCGATCTG
>JAEWFU010000452.1 GCA_023388675.1 Pseudomonadota bacterium
GGATCCGACAGCCGGCCATCGGCAGACCCGGATAAGATCATCGCGACCACCGCCGCTTCCGCGCCGGTGGTCGTTTTGCTTGACAAGCACGCCATTATTTAACATGTTAATAATAGCATGTGCGGGAGGAGGAATGATGCCGCATTTGACCATTGAATATTCAGCCAATCTCGAGAGCCGGGTCGATCTCGATACGCTGTGCGCGGCGCTGCTGGAAACGGTGCTGGAAACCGGTTCGTTCGAAATCGGAGGCGTACGCGTCCGGGCATTGCGGGCCGATCATTACGCAATTGCCGACCGCTTGCCCGAAAACGCGTTCGTCGACCTCAGTTTCCGCATCGGCAAAGGCCGCAGCGCTGACGAGAAGAAGCGCGCCGGAGAGGCGATTTTCGCGACTGCCAGCCGCCTGCTCGGTCCGCTCTTCGAGACGCCGCATTTCGCGCTGTCGCTCGAAATCCGCGAGATCGACGCCGAACTGAGCTGGAAGAAGAATGCCATCCATCCGCGCCTGCGCGGCAAATGACGGGAAGCCTGATGCAGCTCCAGGAAAACATCGCGAAAGCCGAGACATACCTTGCCCGCTTCAAGGAGAATGGCGTTCTGAACCGCATCGCCGGCGAAGACGTGCCGGCCGCCGACGGCGCGACCTTCGAGACCATTTCGCCCGTCGACCTGAAGCCGCTGGCAACCGTTGCAAAAGGCACGATGGCCGATATCGACCGCGCCGCGAAGGCCGCCAAGGCCGCGTTCGCCGAATGGGCGGCGATGCCGGGCGAGGCGCGCCAGAAGCTGCTGCACAGAATAGCCGATGCCATCGTCGCGCGCGCCGAAGAGATCGCCTTCGTCGAATGCATGGACACCGGGCAATCCCTGCGCTTCATGGCCAAGGCGGCGCTGCGCGGGGCGGAGAATTTCCGCTTCTTCGCCGACCGTGCGCCGGAAGCCCGAGACGGCAAGACGCTGCACACCGAAGGCCAGGTCAACATGACGACGCGCGTGCCGATCGGCCCGGTCGGCATCATCACGCCATGGAACACGCCGTTCATGCTCTCGACATGGAAGATCGCGCCGGCGCTCGCTGCCGGCTGCACCATCGTCCACAAGCCGGCGGAATTTTCACCACTGACCGCGCGCCTTCTGGTCGAGATCGCGGAAGAAGCCGGCCTGCCGAAGGGCGTGTGGAACCTCGTCAACGGTTTCGGCGAGGCTGCCGGCAAGGCGCTGACCGAACATCCCGCGATCAAGGCGATCGGCTTCGTCGGCGAGAGCCGCACCGGCTCTATGATCATGAAGCAGGGCGCCGACACGCTGAAGCGCGTGCATTTCGAACTCGGCGGCAAGAACCCCGTGATCGTCTTCGCGGACGCGAATCTGGAGCGCGCGGCGGATGCCGCCGTCTTCATGATCTATTCGCTCAACGGCGAGCGCTGCACCTCCTCCTCGCGCCTGCTGGTGGAGGCAAGCGTCCACGACCGCTTCACAGCCCTCGTCGCCGAGAAGGCGAAGCGCATCAAGGTCGGCCATCCACTCGATCCCAACACGGTCGTCGGCCCGCTGATCCATCCGGTGCACGAGAGGAAGGTGCTGGACTATATCGAGATCGGCCGCAAGGAAGGCGCGATAGTCGCAGCCGGCGGCGACAAGTTCGACGGTCCCGGCGGCGGGTGCTACGTCTCGCCGACGCTTTTTACAGGCGCGAACAACGCCATGCGCATCGCGCAGGAGGAAATCTTCGGCCCCGTGCTGACCGCGATTCCCTTCAATGACGAGGCGGAGGCGCTGTCGCTCGCCAACGACGTCCAGTACGGCCTCACCGGCTATCTCTGGACTTCCGATGTCACGCGCGCTTTCCGCTTCACCGATCGTCTCGACGCGGGCATGATCTGGGTAAACTCGGAGAATGTGCGACACCTGCCGACGCCCTTCGGCGGGGTGAAGAATTCCGGCATCGGCCGTGACGGCGGCGACTGGTCGTTCGACTTCTACATGGAGACGAAGAACGTCGCCTTCGCCACCGGTGACCACGCCATCCCGAAGCTCGGCGGCTGACCGCCCACGGACACGACAGAGACCGCCCCTCGCCTGTCGGGGCGGACCGGAGGAGGAACCGATGCCCGTACCCCAGCCGAACCTCTACCCGCCGTTCAACATCGTGCGGCTCAGCCACGTGGAATTCGGCGTCACCGACCTTGCCAGGTCCCGCGCCTTCTATGTCGACACGCTCGGTTTGCAGGTCACCGACGAGACCGCGGACACGATCTACCTGCGCGCCATGGAGGAGCGCGGCCACCATTGCATCGTCCTGAAGGCGTGCGAAAAGGCGGAGGCCCGCGACCTCGGTTTCAAGGTGTTCGACGAGGAGGACCTGGAAAGGGCCGTGCACTTCTTCAAGGGCAAGGGCCTGCCGGTGGAATGGGTGGAGCGCCCCTATCAGGGCCGAACGTTCCGCACCCGCGACCCGCACGGCATTCCGCTGGAATTCTACACGAAGATGGATCGCCTGCCGCCGATCCACCAGAAATACGCGCTCTATCGCGGCGTGAAGCCGCTGCGCATCGATCACTTCAACTGCTTCTCGCCCAGCGTCGACGAGAGCGTCGCCTTCTACAACGAGATCGGCTTCCG
>JAEWFU010000462.1 GCA_023388675.1 Pseudomonadota bacterium
TCCACGAACGATTGACGAAACGGTTCGTAGACCGCAGGACTTCCGTCCTGATGAGGCGCCTGAGAGAAAATGCAATGCTTGAAGCAGAAATAAACCCGTCGGGTGACGTCGTCGTCGAAGGACATCACGTCGGCGCGTTGCAGGGGTTCCGGTTCTCGGCCGATCAGGCGGCTGATGGCGAGGACGCCAAGGCGGTGAAGGCAGCCGCGCAGAAAGCCTTGGCGCAGGAATTCGACACGCGGGCCGAGCGCTTCGCCGTTGCCGGCAACGGCGATTTCGCGCTCGCCTCGGACGGACTGCTGCGCTGGATCGGCGCGCCGGTGGCGACGCTGACGGCGGGAGAGGACCCGCTGACGCCGCGTGTCATCCTGCTGGCCGACGAGCAGCTTACCGGCCCGGCTCGCGACAAGGTAGCTGCACGCGCCGAGCGTTTCGTGCGCTACCAGATCGAAACGCTGCTGAAGCCGCTTTTCGATCTCCGCAACGCCGAGCAGCTCACCGGTATCGCGCGCGGCATCGCTTTCCGGCTGACGGAGAATTTCGGCCTGCTCAACCGGCGGGACGTTGCGGACGACGTCAAGGCGCTCGACCAGGAAGCGCGCGCGGCGCTGCGGCGGCTGGGTGTCCGTTTCGGCGCGTTCCACATCTTCGTGCCGGCGCTGCTCAAGCCCGGCCCGGCGGGTCTGGTCACGCTGCTCTGGTCGCTCGGCAATGACGGCAAGGACAAGCCCGGCTTCGGCGACGTGGTCAATGCGCTCGCATCCGGTCGCACCTCGCTTGTCGTCGAGCAATCCTTCGAGCCGGCATTCTACCAACTGGCGGGATACCGCACGCTCGGCCGCCGTGCCGTGCGCGTCGATATTCTGGAGCGCCTTGCCGATCTGATCCGTCCCGCGCTTGCCTGGCGTGCGGGCACCGGTCCGCGCCCCGAAGGCGCGTTCGACGGCGCCGCCTTCACCGTCACCCCGGCGATGATGTCGATCCTGGGAGCGACGGCCGACGATATGGAGGAAATCCTCAAGGGGCTCGGCTATCGTGCGGAGGCGAAGCAGGCTGCGGAGGTGCAGGCGAGGCTCGACGCGTTCGACGCCGCCGAGCGCGAGCGCACCGCAGCCAAGGCTGCCGAGGCGGAAGCCGCGAAGGCTGCCGCCGTGGTTGACAGCGCGCCGACCGAAGCGGCCACTGCCATCTCCGACGAAGCGTCCGCCGTGCCGGAGGCCGAGTCCGTGGAAGCCGTTGCATCCGCCGAAGAAGCCGCGCCCGGCGAACCCGCCGTGACGGACGGGCCCGAAGCCGAGGAGTCCGCTCCGCCGCAGGAGGGGGAAGACGCGTCGGCTGCAGCTGTACCTTCCGCCGACGCCCCTCATGAGGACGAGGCGGCGGAACCCGCCGCGGCCGCGGCCGTGGAGCCGGCTTCTCCCGATGCCGGGGCGCCTGAGGAAGAGCCCAAGCCTGTCCTGTTGTGGCGGCCGGCCCGTCACGAGGGCCGCCCCCGTCACGGCCAGCGCCATGGGCAGAACCGCGGCGCGCCGCAGGGCAGGGGTCAGCGCCGCGAGGACGGCGAGGGTGGCGAGGGCCGCCAGGAAGGGCGCGGGCGCTTCGACCGAGGCAAGAAGTTCAAGGGCAAGCCCGCCGCCAAGGGCGAGGGCCGTCCCGACCGCCGCAACGACCGTCCCAAGCCGCGCGAGGAGCGGCCGGCGAGGATCGATCCGGATTCGCCCTTCGCCAAGCTTGCTGCGCTTCGCGACCAGCTCAAGAAGTAAATGTCGGGCGAGGGTCGCCAGCGCATCGACAAGTGGCTGTTCTTCGCCCGCGTGGTCAAGTCGCGGTCACTTGCGGCGAAGATCGTCCAGGCAGGCCGAGTACGTCTCAACCGGGACAAGATCGACCTGCCGTCCCAGCAGATCAAATCCGGTGACGTGCTCACGATCACGCTCGAACGCCGGGTGATCGTCTACCGCGTGCTCGATCCGGGCACGCGGCGCGGCCCCGCCGAGGAGGCGCGAACGCTCTACGAGGACCTGACGCCGCCGGCTGCGAGCGAGGGAGGGACCTTGCCGGACGCGATTGTGCCGGTTCGACCGCAGGGCAGCGGCCGGCCTACCAAGAAGGATCGCCGACGCATGGATGCCCTGCGCGACGACGACTGATTTCGCCAGCTATGGAATTTCATTTCCCCGGCAGTCGATTGCGCGCATTCGCCACCCTTGCGCGGTCGCCGCAAAGGCGTTACCTCACCGCCGATCGTACAAGACTGCTGCCGGCCGGAGCCGTTTCATGACCTACGTCGTCACCGACAACTGCATCAAGTGCAAGTATATGGATTGCATCGAGGTGTGCCCGGTCGACTGTTTCTACGAAGGCGACAACATGCTCGTCATCCACCCGGACGAGTGCATCGACTGTGGTGTTTGCGAGCCGGAATGCCCTGCCGACGCGATCAAGCCGGATACCGAACCCGGTCTTGAGAAATGGCTGGAGATCAATACGGAATATGCCTCCAAATGGCCCAACATCACGGCCAAGAAGGAGCCGCCGGCGGACGCGAAGGACTTCGACGGCCTCGAAGGCAAGTTCGAAAAATACTTCTCCGCGGAGCCCGGCGAAGGCGACTGATCAGCCGCGGACTGACGTAACGTCACAGTCGTCCTGCCATCACCTTGCCGTGGCGAGGTTGTTCGCGCATGCGGCAAATTGTTGATTCTTTCGACTTTTTGTGTTACAAACAATCAACATGCCGATGACAGACGTCGATTTATGGCGCAAGCGCTCTAATCATTGAAAGGCTGAAGCGTTTCCGGAACAGTCAAGCTGGGCCGGGCAGGTGTTTTGACACCGGGTCCGGGCCAAGGGCTTCTTTCGGAACGCTTCGCTCGTCTTGTCTCTGGCAGTTGGCTGGCCGGCTTATCGGCCATGGTCTGGGCACGAATCTTCCGGTTCGCGCCTCAAGGACATAAAAAGGAGTACAGGGCGTATGGCAACCCAGCAGAAGAAATCCGCGACACGACAGGGCTTCAAGACCGGCGAGTATATCGTCTATCCGGCGCATGGCGTCGGACAGATCGTCACGATCGAGGAGCAGGAAGTCGCGGGCCACAAGCTGGAACTCTTCGTCATCGACTTCCAGAAGGACAAGATGCGCCTCAAGGTGCCGGTCGCCAAGGCGACGTCGATCGGCATGCGCAAGCTGTCTGAAACCGACTATGTCGATCGCGCGCTCAAGGTCGTGCAGGGCCGCGCCCGCGTGAAGCGCACCATGTGGTCGCGCCGCGCGCAGGAGTATGATGCAAAGATCAACTCCGGCGACCTGATCTCGATCTCGGAAGTGGTGCGCGATCTCTATCGCGCCGAAAACCAGCCCGAACAGTCCTACTCCGAGCGTCAGCTCTACGAGGCTGCCCTCGACCGTATGGCACGCGAGATCGCGGCCGTGAACAAGATGTCGGACACCGAGGCCGTTCGTCTCATCGAGACCAACCTCAACAAGGGTCCGCGTCGCGGCGCGAAGGCCGACAACGAGGAAACCGAGCAGGAAGAAGCGGCATAAGGCCAGCTCTTCCTCAGGCTCTATCCTGATCAGACCCGGCTGCTTCGGCAGCCGGGTTTTCTTTTGTAAGTGGCTCTGCGCTGGCCTGGGTGATCCTGCACGAGCCGCTCACGTCTTTGTGCGCTGCAATGGCGGCGGATGACTGGCGGGAAGGTCGGTCAACTTCTATCATAGCCGAATGGAACTTTTGCGGCCGGTGACGCGTATTCCTTGCACGGGAGCGTGACCTATGGACGATCCAGCAAAGCGAAGCATGATCCGGGAGGCGATGCGCGCGCCGTATCTGGCGCGTGAGGAGGAGCACGAACTCGCCCTGCGCTGGAAGGAGAAGGGCGACCAGCAGGCCTTGCATCGCATCGCGGTCGCCCATATGCGCCTCGTGATCTCCATGGCGTCCAAATTCCGACATTTCGGCTTGTCGATGAGCGATCTCATCCAGGAAGGTCATGTCGGCCTCCTGGAAGCCGCCGCCCGTTTCGAACCGGAACGCGAAGTGCGCTTCTCGACCTATGCGACGTGGTGGATTCGTGCGTCGATGCAGGACTTCATCCTGCGCAACTGGTCGATCGTCCGTGGCGGCACGTCGTCGGCCCAAAAGGCGCTGTTCTTCAATCTGCGCCGCCTTCGCGCGCGGCTCGCGCAGGATTCGCGGATGCTGTCGAACGACGCGCTCTACAACGAGATTTCGGCGGCGCTCGGCATCGCGGCGGCCGATGTCGCGACGATGGACGCACGGCTGTCCGGTCCCGATACGTCGCTGAACGCGCCCGTTGCCGCCGATGGCGACACCGGCTCGGAAAGAATGGATTTTCTGGTCTCTGACCAGCCGCTGCCCGACGAGATCGTGGGCTCCCGCATCGACGAGGAACGGCGCGCGCAATGGCTGAGCCAGGCTCTTTCCACGCTCAATCCACGCGAGTTGCGGATCATCCGTGAGCGCAGGCTGCGCGACGAAGGGGCAACGCTGGAATCGCTCGGTGAAAAGCTCGGCATTTCAAAGGAACGCGTGCGTCAGATCGAGGGCCGCGCGCTGGAAAAGCTACGTGCCGCGCTTGTGAAGATCGATCCGACCGTCGCGCGAAGCGCCGCCTGAAACTCTCTTATCTGTCGGTGATGATCTTCACCTTGCTGCCGGCCGACACCGTCGCGCCGGCGCTCATCGCATTGATGAGCCGGAACATGTCCATCTTCCGATCAACGCCCTGCATCTGGGCTGCTAGCGTGGCGACCGTCTGCCCGGCCCGGACGGTAACGATCCTGACACGCAGCGGACGCAGCGACGCCTTTTCGGCCGGGGTCAACGTACGGAAGCTGCTGCCGACCTGGCTGGCGATGGCGTCGAGCGCGGTGCTTGCCGCCGGCGCGGCAGTCAGCAGCCGATAGACCTCGCCCGCTGCGCGGATAACGGTCACGTCGAACTGCCATCCCTCGGCGCTCGCGCGCGCGGAAACGGCCTCGTTGCCGTTGATGGTGGTCGAGCGGATGCTGGATGCGTCCAGCCCCGCGACCCAGCCGCTGCGCACATAATCCGCCAGCGAAACGCGGCGGTCGATCGACACGCCGTCGAAGCGGATGGCGACATCACCGGGGCCGGCAGCGGTGACCGCGGCGGCCGTGTTGTCGATGACGAAGCTTTCAGGCACCGAAAAGGCCACGCCGAGCTTCGGATGCATGAAAGTCAGCCCACGCACGAAGCCTTCCTCGGGCGTATCACCGAAGAGCATGCCGTCGATTCCGTCGAGGAACTGGTTGCGATTGCGGGTGCCGGTGCCCGGTGGCGCATATTGCCTCGCATGGCGCAGTGCCAGCTCGATGCGCTGCGGCGCGGTGGGATGGCTCGCCAGGAAGTCGAGATTTTCATCGACCGCTCCGGTGACATTGCGCGAGCTGCTGTAGGCGGCCATCGACTGCAGGAAGCGTGCCGATGCGAATGGGTCGTAGCCAGCCCGCGCGATGGCGCGGATGCCGATGGCGTCGGCCTCCAGCTCCTGATTGCGCGAGAACTGCGCCAGACGCAGCTTGCCGCGCACAAGCGCGACGCGAGCCGCCGGGTCGCTGCCCAGTACATCGTTGACCACCTGCGAGGCCAGAACCTCCTCGGCCTCCTTCTGCTGGCGCTGGATGCCGTGGTTGGCGGTCACATGCGCCATCTCGTGGGCCAGCACGGCCGCGAGCTCGGCAGAATCGTTGGCGAGTGCCAGCAGGCCGCGCGTCACGTAGAGATAACCGCCTGGCAACGCGAAGGCGTTGATGTTGGGCGAGTTGAGTATCGTGATCTGATAGGTTTGGTTCGGGTTCTCGGGATCCAGCGTCAAAGTGCCGACGACCCGCGCCACCATCCGCTCCAGCTTCTCGTCCGAATATTCGCCGCCATAAGTGGCAAGGATGCGCGGATGCTGCTCGCGCGCGATCGTCGCCATCCGGTCGTTTCGGGTGACGGTGTCGACGGTGACGGGATTGGCCGAGGGCTGAAATGCGTCGCTGCTGCTTGTTGCCCCTTCAAGCACCTGGCAACCGGCAAGCGATGTCATCAGGCCGAACAGAATCACGCCGCGCCGCAGAACGCAGCCCGGTCCGGTTTGGGGCCGGAGCTTCAACTTATCCTGCATTGGCGTGGACAGCTCGTCGTCCTTTCATCGAATTCGATGCTTCAGAAACGGAATAAAGGCAAAAGGGTTGCAAACGAGCTAAGCCCGAATCGCGCTGCGGAAACAAGCCACGCACTTGTGATGGCACGATCTGACCGCCAATTGTGTCGGCTTCCAGGCACGGACGCCCTCGCGGCGGCAGTCAGGTACCGATATAGGCCTTGAAAGCTGCGGGGGCATTGTCCGAGAACATTTCCTCGGCTGCTTCAAAGGCGGCGATTTTTCCCTCTTCGACAAATGCGACATGGTCGGCAAGGGCTTTGGCGTCGTCGGGGTGGTGTGTGACCATCAGGATCGTCATGCCCCGCTCGGCATGCAGATCGCGCATCAGTTCCAGCATCTCGCGCCGCAAGGCCGGGCCGAGCGATGCGAACGGCTCGTCGAGCAGCAGCACCGGGCGGTCGCGCACGAGCACGCGCGACAGGGCAACGCGCTGGCGCTCCCCGCCAGACAGTTCGGCGGGCAAGCGCCTTTCCTTGCCGACGAGGCCCGTGCGAGCAAGAGCTGCGGATATGTCCTCGCGATCCGTGGAGGAGAGGCGGAGCGCTGGCGATCGCCCGAGCCCGACATTGCTGGTCACGTCGAGATGGGCGAAGAGATTGTTCTCCTGGAAAATCATGGAGACGGGGCGTCCGGCCGGCGGAATACCGGTTGCGTCGATGTCGCCGAACAGGACGCGACCGGAGGCCGGCATCTCGAAACCCGCTATCAGATTGAGCAGGGTCGACTTGCCCGAACCGCTCGGTCCCATGACAGCGACGATGGAGCCTGCCCCGACGGCAAGGTCGAAGGCCATCGAGGTCTCGCCGTAGCTGAAGGCCACGTCATCGAGCCGGATTCCCGCGCCACTCACCGGCTTTTCCTCGCATTGTCGACAAGCATCATCAGCAACAGGCAAAGGATGCCGAGAAAGAGTGCAAGCCCTGCCGCGTCCTCGGTACGGTAGCTGCCCATGCGCGCCAGCAGC
>JAEWFU010000508.1 GCA_023388675.1 Pseudomonadota bacterium
GAATGGGAAAGGCTGGAGCCTCTGCTGCCGCGTCCCCATCGTCACGGGCGGCCGCGCAAGCGAGGTCTGCGCATCATTGTCGAGGCGATCCTTTACATTGCCTGGACCGGCGTCCAGTGGCGCGCGCTGCCGCCGCAGTTCCCGCCCTTCACCACGGTGCAGAGCTACTTCGTAAGCGGTGTTGTATCCCCACCTTCCGCTAGGTTGTGAGCCATGAGATTGCGCACTGATTGATGTCAGTGCGGGAGTTTCTCCATGGACGCTCCAATGGAGCTTCTCACAAATGGCGTGAGGCGGCGTCGCAATCGGCAGTGGCCCGATGATGTGAAGGCGCGGATTGTCGCCGAGACACTGCGGCCGGGGGCGAGCGTTAGTGAAGTTGCGGAGCGGCATGGGCTGAAGGCCAACCATGTCTCCTCTTGGCGAACGCTTGCGCGGAACGGGAAGCTGGTGCTGCCGGCACCAGAGGATCCGGTTGAGTTTGCGGCTCTGATGGTCGCTCCGGTTGTTGAGGACGTGACGGCCGCGGTACCGACTGCATCGGCTGGGCCGGAGGTCGTGGTGGGTTCGGTGACCGTCCGGCTGGAGCCAGGCGCTTCGTCGGCCCGGATTGCCTCGGTGGTCCACGCGCTGATGGCGGGCTCATGATCTTCCCCTCCAACCGGGTGCGGATCATGGTGGCGACCAAACCGATCGACTTCCGCAAAGGCCACGACAGCCTGGCAGCGATGGTGAAGAACGAGCTACACAAGGACCCGTTCACGGGCACTGTCTTTGTGTTCCGCGCCAAGAAGACCGACCGGCTGAAGCTGCTCTACTGGGATGGCACCGGATTGGTCATGGCCTACAAGCGGCTGGAAGAGCACAACTTCACCTGGCCTATGGTGAGGGACGGGCTGATAACGCTGAGCCACGCGCAGTTCGAGGCCCTGTTCTCTGGACTCGATTGGCGCCGGGTTCGGGCAGTGGAAGCACGGGCTCCAGAAGCCGTGGAATGACTGCGGCAGGATGACTCAGGGCATGTCTTTTTTGCGGGAATGCGGTGCTTGATCTGGTAGATTCCGGTCATGCTCGATAGCACCGAACTTCCCGACGATATTGCCGCCCTCAAGGCGATGCTCGTTGCCGCGGAAGCGCGCAATCAACGCAAGGACGATCGGATCGCACAGCTGGAAAAGCTGGTCGCCGCGTTCAGGCAGGCGGCCTTCGGGCGCAGGTCGGAAAAGAGCGATCCGGACCAGTTCGATCTGGCGCTGGAGGATCTGGAAACGGCCATCGCGGCGGTCCATGCCGAGGAAGATGCAGAGGATCGTGCGGCACGGCGATCGGCAAAACCACGCAGCGCCAATCGTGGTTCGCTCCCCAGGCACCTGCCGCGGATCGAGCAGATCATCGAGCCCGAAAGCCTGGTCTGTGGCTGCGGCGGTGGTCTGCACCGCATTGGCGAAGACGTGTCCGAGCGGCTGGACGTGATCCCAGCCCAGTTCCGGGTGATCGTCACCCGCCGCCCCAAATATGCTTGCCGGTCCTGCACCGACGGCGTGGTGCAGGCACCGTCGCCCGCTCGGCTGATCCCCGGCGGGTTGCCGACCGAGGCCATGGTCGCCCATGTTCTAGTCAGCAAGTATGCCGATCACCTTCCGCTCTATCGTCAGGCGCAGATTTACAGCCGCCAGGGTGTTGATCTGGACCGCTCAACGCTGGCCGATTGGGTCGGTCGGGCCGCCTTCGAGCTGCGCCCGGTCTACGATGCCTTGGTGGCAGACCTGAAAAGGTCATCGAAGCTGTTCATGGACGAAACCCGCGCACCGGTGCTCGATCCTGGGGCCCGAAAGACCAAGACCGGATACTTCTGGGCTCTGGCCCGTGATGATCGCCCCTGGAATGGCACCGCACCACCCGGTGTTGCCTTCACCTATGCCCCGGGCAGAAGTGGCCTTCATGCAGAACGGATCTTGCAGGGCTTTGGCGGCATTCTTCAGGTCGATGGTTATGCCGGCTACAACCGGTTGGTCGCACCAGGTCGCGGCGGATCGGACATCACGCTCGCCTATTGCTGGGCCCATGCGCGCCGCAAACTGGTAGAGATCACCCGCACGGGTCCCGCCCCGATCGCCGAAGAGGGTGTGCGCCTGATCCGCGAGCTCTATGCCATCGAAGCCGGCATCCGAGGTCTGGATCCCGATGACCGGCTCGCCGTGCGCCAGAAGCGGTCAGCACCGGCCGTGGCGCGAATAAAAGACTGGCTTGATCACCATCGCAGCCGCGTCTCGGCGAAAGCGCCGCTCGGGGAGGCATTGAGCTACATCGCCAAATACTGGGCTGGGCTCGAGTTGTTCCTGACCGATGGGCGCATCGAGCTCGACAACAATGCCGTCGAGCGGACCATCCGCCCGATTGCCCTGAACCGGAAGAACGCGCTCTTTGCCGGTCATGATGCCGGTGCCGAAAACTGGGCCGTCATCGCCTCGTTCATCGAAACCTGCAAGCTGAACGCCGTAGATCCTCACGCTTGGCTTAGCTCAACCCTCGGTGCCGTCGCCAACGGCCATCAGCAGAGCCAGGTCAGTGAACTGCTTCCATGGAACTTCGCTGCAACGGTGTGACCGGTACACCGCTTACG
>JAEWFU010000091.1 GCA_023388675.1 Pseudomonadota bacterium
TCCGCGCCGGGCTCGATCAGCACCACAGCGCTCGGGCCATAATTCGTCAGGAAGAACTGCAGCGCCGTGCCGCCACGCAGCGTCGAGACGTTGCCTTCTCCAAGCTCCGCAGTCGACACGTGGCGCAGTTCGGGGCCTGACGACCCTGCGGACATGGCAACCACGATACCGTCATGGCACCCGAAGGCCAGGACCCCGCCGGAGCCGG
This sequence comes from Pseudomonadota bacterium, assembly GCA_023388675.1. GTDB lineage: Bacteria > Pseudomonadota > Alphaproteobacteria > Rhizobiales > Rhizobiaceae > Aerobium. Next base: position 209 of record JAEWFU010000091.1, read on the forward strand.
CCTGGCCGTGAAGGCCGGGGCACGCGACGTCTTCACCGACCTGATTGCCCGAGGCATCCTTTATGCGCAGCGCCACCGGCCGGCGCGATGCGTCTTCGGGATCGGGAACCGAATGGATCACGTAATCGCCGAATGACGCCGCCAGGCCGTGATGCGGCTCTCCCACATCGAGGGTGAGCGGGCTGAACTTGCCGTCGAGCACCTGACCTTCGGGGAAGATTTCGGCACGCCCTTCGCCATCGTAGAACATCGCGATGCGGCCACCATTCTCGAAGAAGTGCGCAGGCTTTTCGCCTGAAAAGGCAGTTTCGAGGCGCTCGGGCTCGTCGATGTCGAGATCGACGTGCTCGCCGTGGTCTTCCAATGCAAGACCAGAGCGGAATATCGCGACCTTGCCGGCTTCGCCCTGAACGGCGAACACGGTGCGGCCCGAATTGCTGCGATGAAGGGTTGCATAGGAATCGAGATCGAAGCGGCCAGCCTCGGTTCCGTCGTTCAATTCTACGGCCCGCACTACGGGGTCGGTGTGATCGCCGACGAAAAGCCGCCAATGCGAATCCTCGTCGGCCTTCGCGTTTCCTGCGACCGAAGCGGCTGCGACGCCTGCGGCGAGAACAAGCCACGTCAAGCGTGAAATAGACTTCATTGCCTAACCTCCATATCTGTTGGCAGGCATCTGTTATAGTATAACATACCATATGAGAAGCGCGATTTTTCGGGATGCACCGACTTCTCAAAGCGAGATTGGATTGGCCCCAAAAGCGCCCGTCCGATTACCGCAAAGCTCGTTCACGCCATTACCTTGCAGATAATTGTTATGCTTCCGGCAAAGCCTAATCTCGCGGCAGGCCCGGTGGCCGCGTGACCGCCTGCGTCTCCACAAAGAAGGAAACCGCCATGAAGCACCAAAGCTGCCCCACGCGGGGGCCGGCGCGCCGATGCGCGCGCGCACTTGCAACCCTCATCGCCGGCGCAATGCTGACCGCCACGACGCCGGCCACTACCGCCTTTGCAAACAATGCCGCCGCACCACGGGAGGAACAGGCCATGAAAGTTCGCGACCTTTATCCGCTCATCACGACGCCGGCGCTGTTCGAGGCGCGCGACTTCTACGTCACGCATTTCGGGTTCGACGTGCTGTTCGAGGCGAGCTGGTTCGTCTACCTGTCCGGTCCCGCGGACGGCGAGACGCGCGGGGCGACGCTTGCGTTCATGCATCCCGACCATCCGTCCAATCCGCCCGGCCCCGAGCCCTTCAACGGGCTTGGCATGATCCTGACCGTCGAGGTCAGCGACGTGGCGTCCATCTACGAGCGGTTTGTAGCCAGCGGCGCACCGATCGTGCATCCACTGACAGACGAGGAGTGGGGCCAGCGCCGCTTCATGACCCGCGATCCGGCCGGCGTGCTGGTCGACGTGGTGCAGCAGACGGCGCCCGCTCCAGGCTTCTGGGAGCGCTATCCGGTGCCAGGCCTCTAGAGGCCGGGCCGCTCGCTGCACGCAGCCCGGGCCGGCACCCTCTCCCGTCCGGCCCGGGCACTTCCACTGGCGCGCAGGAATACTACTTGCAATCAACAATCAGATGTGAGACAAGGCAAATACCGGTTGCAAATAGCAATCAGATAAGGGAGAAAGAACGTGCGCAAAGTGATCGCCTGGAACGTCGCAACGCTCGATGGCTATTTCGAGGGAGCGAAACCCTGGGAGCTCGACTTCCACGAAACCGTGTGGGGCCCCGAACTCGAGAAACTGTCGACCGATCAACTGGCCGACCTCGACTACCTGCTGTTCGGCCGCAAGACCTATGAGGGCATGGCGGCACACTGGACCGAGAATAGCGAAGGTGAGATCGGCACGGCGATGAACACGGTGCCAAAGCTCGTCGCCTCGCGCACACTCAAGAGCGCAGACTGGAACAACTCGACACTGATCGACGGCGACATCGGCGAAGCGATCCGCCGTCTGAAGGCCGAAGATGGCCGCAATATCTACGTGTTCGGCAGCGCCGACCTGCTCTCGACCCTGATCGCCGAAGGCCTCGTCGACGAATACCGCATCTGCATCGCGCCGGTGCTCCTGGGGACGGGCACGCCGCTGTTCAAACCGGCCGATGCAAAGACGTCTTTGAAGCTGATCGAGGCGAAGGCACTCGCAAATGGCGGCGTGTTGATGCGCTACGCGATGGCATAATCGCGTCACCGCGCGGCTCACGTTTTTGCTGCGAAGAGTATTCAATGCGCCCCGGTTACGCGGCGCCCGGAAAGAGAAAGACCATGGCCACCCTTGTTTTCGGCATGAACGTATCGCTCGACGGTTACGTCGACCACGACAAATTCGGGCCCGACCCGGTGCTGTTTCGGCATTTCATCGAGCAGGCGCGTGAACAGACAGGCGGTATCTACGGACGGCGCCTTTACGAGGTGATGCGCTATTGGGACGAGGACGATGCGGAGTGGACGCCCGATCTATGGGCCTTCGCGGAGGCCTGGCGCAATCAGCCGAAATGGGTCGTGTCGCGGTCGTTGCAGTCTGTCGGCCCGAACGCGACGCTGATCAGCGGAGATGTCGGCGCGGCGATACGTCGGCTGAAGGAAGAGCTCGACGGCGAGATCGAGGTCGGCGGGCCGGAGCTGGCGCAGAGCCTGACCGAGCTGGGCCTGATCGACGCCTATCGCCTCTATGTTCATCCCGTCGCGCTCGGTGGCGGCAAGCCATTCTTCGCTGCTCCTCCTCCGCCGCTGCGACTAACAGCGAGCGAGCGCATCGGCGAGGAAGCGGTCAGGTTGACCTATGTTCCCGCCGATCGCCCGACCTGAAGATTGGGCGTCGGAATTGTCGGAACCGGCAGGCGCAGTCCGTCTTTCAACAAGATCGCAAAAGAAGGAGTTGCCGACATGCCTAATCCTCTCCCGCAAGCAGCCGAACTGGCCGCCCTCAGGCAAGCGCCATTTCCCGGCGAAAGCGCGGAATACCGCAAGGCGCGCCAGGCGTTGCTGGCCGAAGAGATCGAGTTCCGCCGCCATATGACGCGGCTTTGCGAGCAGCGGCAGGCGCTGCCGGCCGGCCCGGTCATCGACAAGGACTACCGCTTCCGGGATGCCGGGGGCAACGACCTCGGCCTCGCCGACCTGTTCGGAAAGCACGACACGCTCGTGAGCTATTTCTGGATGTACGGGCCGCAGCGCGAACGCCCCTGCCCGATGTGCACCAACTGGCTCGGCGCAGTGAACGGCAATGCGGCCGACATCGAGCAACGTGTCGCGCTCAAGATCTTCGGCCGCAGCCCTGTCGAGCGCCAGCAGGCGTTTGCGAAAGAACGCGGCTGGGAACATCTCGACTTCGTGCAGACGGTGGGCGACGACTACGCCAGCGACCTTGGCCTCATCAACGAGGACGGCACGGAGAACCCGGCGCTGGTGGTCTTTTCACGCAAGGGCGACGAGGTACGGCTGTTCTGGGCCGCCGAAATGCCATTTGCTGCGGCAGACCCCGGGCAGGATCCGCGCCTGGCGCCCGACATCGCTTCGTTGTGGTCCATCCTCGACCTGACACCCGGCGGACGCGGCACCGACTGGTATCCGAAGCTGTCCTATTGAGGGCAACCGCGGTCGATCAGTCGCCGACGGCGATGTCCATCGGCCTGCCAAGCACCTTGGAAAGCTGGACCATGCGCCCCTCGGGTCGCTCGCCCAGCAGGCCGGCATGCGAGGCGGGCACCACGAGGGTGAGGCTGTCACCTTCGCCCTTGCGCCATTTGAGCCGCGGCATCAAGCCGGGCATGGAAGCGGAGAACAGATAGACCACCCGCAGGAGCGCGCCGAGGATACGCGCCCGCTCGACGTGGCGCGTGCCGGCAAGCGCCTGCATCGCCGGTGAGACTGCGTCCTCGTAGATGCCTTCGTGCCGGAACAGGCTGGTGAGGCCGATGAAGGCACGGCCGGGATGGTCGACACCGATGAAGGATGCGTGCGCAATGATGTTGAGGGACTGGGTGCCACGGTATTCCGGATGCGCGCGCCAGCCGATATCGGCGAGCAGGCAGGCGGCCTGCCGGTAGCGTGCATCCTCCTCGCTTTCCTCCAGCCCGAACGCCTCGAACGCCTCACCAGTCCACGCCGCCAGCTCGCGCGCATGGGTGACCGAGCGGGCGCGCAACACCGCAAGCTCTTCCGCCGCCGAAAGCAGTGCGTCGCGGCGGCGATCCTCCTCCTTCAGCAGCGAATAGAGATAGCCCTCGCGCACGCCGAGCGCGGAGACGACGATGTTCTTCGGCTTCATCGCCGTGATGATTTCCTGCAGCACCGTGGCGCCATAAGGCAGCAGCGCCCGTCGAGACTTGGAAATACGCTCGATGCCCTTCATCTTGCCGATGTCGCCGCTGGCGACCTGCTTCAGGAAGCCGCCGGACCCTTCGACGTCGAACTCGTAGTGATGCATCACGTTGAGCGGATAGCCGGTGGCATTCATGTGCAGGCGGGCAAGGTTTCGCCACGTGCCGCCAACGCAGTAGAAGGTGCGCCCTTCGCCGCCGGCAAGCAGCCTGGCACGCTTCAGCTCGCGCCGGGCGATGCGGGCCGCCGCGTCCGGCGCGCCCTTGGCCATGTCCTGCAACCGCAGGCCGCCGAGCGGCAGGGTGATGCCGTCACCGATCGTCTCACCCGTCACGTCGACAAGCTCGAGGCTGCCGCCGCCAAGGTCGCCGGCGATGCCGTCCACCTTGTGAAAGCCGGAGATGACGCCAAGGGCGGAATAATGAGCCTCTTCACGGCCCGACAGCACGCGAATCTCCGCGCCGAGGATTTCTTCGGCGCGATGGATGAAGTCCATGCCGTTTTCCGCCTCGCGGGCAGCCGCCGTGGCGATCACGTGCAGATGCCCGGACCCCGCCTGTTCGGACAGCGCCCGGAAGCGCCTGAACTCGTCCACGGCGCGGCGGACGGCTTCAGGATCGAGCTTGCCGGTCGTGACGATGCCGCGCCCCAGCCCCGCCAGCATCTTCTCGTTGAAGAGCACGGTCGGCGAACGCGCAACACCCTCGTAGACGACGAGACGGATCGAGTTGGATCCGATGTCGATGATCGACAGTGGCTGGCGATCTTGCAGCCGGCCCTGGGATGTATGAATCATGCAGTCTCGGCTGTGTTGGCCTTCTTGCGGCGCTTGTGTTGCGCAATGCGCTTCGGCGCATGGGATTTCAGGGCGTCACCTCGACCGGACAGGCTCGGATTCGTCATGAAATATTCCTGCGCGTTGAACGGTTCCTCTCCCTCCTCGGGCGTCATCCGCCGCGAGGTACCGTCCGCCAATACTTCGAAACTTTGCTGGTTGTCCATGATGTTTCCGAGCATGATCTGGCCCAGCACCTGTTCATGCACAGTCGCGTTGGTGATCGGCACCAGCGTCTCCACACGGCGATCGAGATTGCGGGGCATCAGATCCGCCGAACTGATGTAGACGATCGCATCGTCTGACGGCAGGCCGTGACCGTTGCCGAAACAGTAGATGCGGCTGTGTTCAAGGAAACGGCCGACGATCGACTTGACGCGGATGTTTTCCGACAGGCCAGGCACCTGCGGGCGAAGGCAGCAGATGCCGCGCACCACAAGATCCACCTCGACGCCGGCGCGGCTTGCATCATAAAGCGCATCGATGATCATCGGATCGACCAGCGAGTTCATCTTCATCCAGATCCGGGCCGGCTTGCCCGCGGCCACGAACTCCTTCTCGGCCCGAATGTGCTCGAGGATGCGGTTTCGCAGCGTCAACGGCGAGATGGCGAGATGCATCTCGTTAGCGGGTTCCGCGTAGCCGGTGATAAAATTGAACACCTGCGCGACATCGCGCGCGATCACCGGGTCGGACGTGAAGTAGGACAGATCGGTGTAGATGCGCGCGGTGATCGGGTGGTAGTTGCCCGTGCCCAGATGCACGTAGTTGCGCAGCTTGCCGTCCTCCCGGCGCACCACAAGCGACATCTTCGAATGCGTCTTCAACTCGATGAAGCCGAAGACGACCTGCACGCCCGCGCGCTCGAGATCGCGCGCCCAGCGGATGTTCGCCTCCTCGTCGAAGCGCGCCTTGAGTTCGACCAGAGCCGTCACCGATTTGCCGCTTTCGGCCGCATCGATCAGCGCACGCACGATCGGGCTGTCGTTGGAGGTGCGGTAGAGCGTCTGCTTGATGGCGACGACTTCCGGGTCCATCGCAGCCTGGCGCAGGAACTGCACGACCACGTCGAAGCTCTCATAGGGGTGATGGACGACGATGTCCTTCTCGCGGATCGCGGCGAAGCAATCACCGCCATGCTCGCGGATGCGCTCGGGGAAGCGCGGATTGTACGGCGTGAACTTCAGATCATCGCGCGGCAGGGCGACGATCTCCGATATCTGGTTCACCGCCAGCGGACCCTTCAGCACGCTGATGCGTGAGGAGCCGACACCAAGCTCACTGGCGACAAAATCGCGCAAACTCTCCGGCATCTCGTCGTCGAACTCGATGCGGATCACCTGGCCCCTGCGGCGGCGTTTCAACGCGCTTTCGAACAGGCGCACCAGATCCTCCGCCTCCTCCTCGACCTCGATGTCGGAGT
>JAEWFU010000037.1 GCA_023388675.1 Pseudomonadota bacterium
CTTATGTCGTGGATCTCCAGCACCGCGGCCTGCGAGCGCGGCCGGGCGACGAAGCTGCCGGAACGCTTGCGCCGCTCGATCAGCCCCGCCTTGGCGAGCTGGGTCAGCGCCTTGTTCACGGTCATGCGCGAGCAGCCGTACTGTTCGGTCAGCTCGTGCTCGAAGGGGATGCGGTGGCCGGGCGGCCATTCGCCGGAGACGATCTTCTGGCCGATCTCGGCCAGGATGCGCTGGTGGAGGGAGGACGGAGCGGTCATGCGGCGGGAGCTCCATCCTCGTGATGTCGCCTCCCTACGTTACCCCCCTCTGTCCTGCCGGGCTCTGCCCTACGCCTGGGTTTCGGGCGTTCGTCGCTCGAAAAGCCAAATCGTTGGCTTTTCGTACGCTTCGCGAACCACTCCTCACCCCCCACGAGGGGGGAGATCGGCCGGCCGCACGGCTTTCGCCAGTCGTCAGCGCCGCAGGAGAAGCGATGAGGTTGAAGCTGCCGATCTCCCCCCTCGTGGGGGAGATGTCCGGCAGGACAGAGGGGGGCAGCATGGAGTGCCAGCATTTCAACCCGTCATGCTTCCGACAATTCGCGCAGGGCCTTGCGGAAGCGGCGTTCGGCCTCGTCGCGCAGAAGGTGGCGCCCTTTTTCGACCAGCTTGCGTCCGCCGATCCAGACGCGGTCCGGCCGGCCTGCGCCGGCGAAGATGAAGGCATCGAGCAGCGCGTCGCCGGCCTTGCCTTCGCAAGTGGGGTGTGCGGTGTCGAGCGCCATGAAGTCCGCCGGCGCACCGACGGAAATGCCTGCCGCCGCTTCGCCGAGCGCCTGCACGCCGCCGCGATGCGCGGCATCGAACAGGGCGCGGCCGGTCGAGCCGGGACCGGCTGCCATGACGTTGCGGGCGCGGTTGCCGAGGCGCTGCGCGTATTCGAACTGGCGCAGCTCTTCGGCAAGGCTGATGAGCACGTTGGAGTCGGAGCCGACGCCCCACCGTCCACCGTGCTCCACAAAGAGCGGGCCGGAAAAGATGCCGTCGCCGAGATTGGCTTCGGTGACCGGGCATAACCCGGCCACGGCGCCGGTTGCTGCTGCCGCAATGGTTTCGCTGTCGTTCATGTGCGTGGCATGGATCAGGCACCAGCTCCGGTCAACAGGCGCGTTGGCCAACAGCCACTCGACCGGCCGCGCGCCCGACCAGGCAAGGCAGTCCTCGACCTCCCTGACCTGCTCGGCCACATGGATGTGCACGGGACCGCCGGCCGCAAGCGGCACCACCGCGGCAAGCTCGTCGGGCGTGACGGCGCGCAGCGAATGCGGCGCGACCCCGACGACCGCTTCAGGAAGCGATTCAACGACCTTGCGGGATGATTCAAGCAGTCGGGCGAAGCCGTCGACATCGTTGATGAAACGGCGCTGGCCCGGTGTCGGCTCGACGCCGCCGAAGGTCGAGTGGGCGTAGAAGACAGGCAGCAGCGTCAGGCCGATGCCGCTTGCCTGCGCGGCCGCGGCGATGCGGCCCGCCATCTCGGCTTCGTCGTCGTAGGGACGGCCGTCCGTCGCGTGATGCAGATAGTGGAACTCGCCGACGCGCCCGAAGCCGGCTTCGAGCATCTCGACATAGAGCATCAGCGCGGTCGCCTCGACGTGGTCGGGCGTCATCGTCAGCGCATGGCGATACATCACCTCGCGCCAGGTCCAGAACGTGTCGGCGGTGGGACCGCGATGTTCCGCCATTCCCGCCATCGCGCGTTGGAACGCATGGCTGTGCAGGTTGGCGACCGTCGGCAGGAGCATTGCGCAGCGCTCGTCGGCAGCGATGGGCGAGGCGCCGGCTTCGAGCCCGGCGATGCGGCCGTTCCCGAGCGTGATCCTGACACTTTCGAGCCAGCCGGCCGGGCTCAGCGCCGTCTCCGCGAAGATCACCGTCATGCTTCAAGACTCCGCTTGCGTTGCTTTCCATTATGTATATACATATTAACCTGAGAAGGGAAAGCGAAAATGCCGCCATACCTGTCGATGGAGGAACGATGCCGGTGAAGGTCTGGCGCAACGCCAAGCTCGCAACGATGGCCGAGGCCGCGAACGGCGTGGCTGTCATTGCGCATGGCGCGCTGGTTGCAGACGAGGGCCGCATCGTCTTCGCCGGGCCGGAGGCTGAGCTGCCGACCGGGCTCGGCTCCGCGGAAGTCGTCGATTGCGGTGGCAGGCTGGTGACGCCGGGTCTTATCGATTGCCACACCCATCTGGTGCATGCCGGCAGCCGGGCCAACGAGTTCGAGATGCGGCTTGCCGGCGCTTCCTACGAGGAGATGGCGCGTGCAGGCGGCGGCATCGTTTCCTCGGTGAAGGCGCTGCGCGCGGCCGACGAAGACGAGTTGGTGCGCCAGTCCCTGCCGCGGCTCGATGCGCTGCTGGCGGAGGGTGTCACCACCATCGAGATCAAGTCGGGCTACGGGCTCGACACTGAAAACGAACTGAAGTCGCTGCGAGCCGCGCGCCGGCTGGCGCAGGAGCGCCCCGTCTCGGTGCGCGCGACTTTCCTCGGCGCCCATGCGCTGCCGCCTGAAATGGAGGGCGACAGGGATCGCTATATCGACAAAGTCGTCGGCGAGATGCTGCCGGCGATCGCGCAGGCGGGGCTCGCCGACGCGGTCGACGGGTTCTGCGAAGGCATCGCGTTCTCGCCGCAGCAGATCGCACGCGTCTTCGATGTCGCCGTGGCGCTCGGCCTGCCGGTGAAGCTGCATGCCGACCAGCTTTCCAATCTGCATGGCGCGGCGCTGGCCGCCCGCTACGACGCGCTTTCGGCCGATCATCTCGAATATACGGATGAAGAAGGTGCGCGGGCGATGGCAGAAGCCGGCACCGTGGCCGTGCTCCTTCCGGGCGCGTTCTACTTCATTCGCGAGGAGCGGCGACCGCCGGTCGAATTTTTCCGCCGCCACGGTGTCCGCATGGCGGTGGCGACCGACTGCAATCCCGGCACCTCGCCGCTGACCTCGCTGCTGCTGACGATGAACATGGCGGCGACGCTGTTCCGGCTTACCGTCGATGAGTGCATCGCCGGCGTGACGCGCGAGGCGGCGCGCGCGCTGGGCCTGCTGGCGGAAACCGGCACGCTGGAGCCCGGCAAATGGGCGGATCTGGCGATCTGGGACGTCGAGAGCCCTGCCGAACTCGTCTACCGCATCGGTTTCAATCCGCTGCATGAGCGGGTGTGGAGGGGCAAATGACCAGACAGCTCAAGCCGGGTGCGGCATCGCTCGCCGACTGGCGCGCCATCTATCACGGCGCGGTGCCGAAGCTCGATCCATCGTGCCGAGCCAGGATCGCGGCCAGCGCCGAGGCCGTCGCGCGCATCGTCGCCAAGGGCGAACCGGTCTACGGCATCAACACCGGGTTCGGGAAGCTTGCGAGCGTGCGCATTCCGGCCGGCGATCTCGAGACCTTGCAGCGCAACATCGTGCTCAGCCATGCCGCCGGCACCGGCGAGCCGATGCCGCCATCCGTCGCGCGGCTGATGATGGCCCTGAAGCTCGCGAGCCTTGCGCAGGGAGCGTCGGGCGTGCGGCAGGAAACCGTCGATCTCCTCGAAGCGATGCTGGAGCGGGGTGTCGTGCCCATTGTGCCGGCGCAAGGCTCGGTCGGTGCGTCGGGCGACCTCGCGCCGCTTGCCCACATGACGGCGGCGATGATCGGCGTCGGCGAGGTGTTTTACGGCGGTCAGCGGTTGCCGGCGGGCGGGGGGCTCGCCGCAGCCGGGCTTGCGCCCGTCACGCTCGGCGCTAAGGAAGGGCTTGCGCTGCTCAACGGCACCCAGCTCTCCACCGCCTATGCGCTCGCCGGGCTGTTCGAAGCGGAACTGCTGTTCCGTTCGGCGCTCGTCACAGGCGCGCTGTCCACCGACGCGACCAAGGGGTCGGACGCACCGTTCGACCCGCGTATCCACCAGCTTCGCAAGCATCGCGGCCAGATCGAGACGGCCGAGACGCTGCGCCGGCTGATGGAGGGCAGCGCGATCCGGGAATCGCACCGCATCGGCGATGAGCGCGTGCAGGACCCATACTGCCTGCGCTGCCAGCCCCAGGTGATGGGTGCGGCGCTGGACGTGCTGCGCAAGGCGGCAGACACGCTCTCGACCGAGGCCAACGGCGTCACCGACAATCCGCTGATCTTCCCAAGAGGGGAATTTGGGGACGACACTGCGCTTTCCGGCGGCAATTTCCACGCCGAGCCGGTGGCCTTCGCCGCCGACATGATCGCGCTGGCGGTCTGCGAGATCGGCTCTCTCGCCGAGCGGCGCATCGCGATGCTGGTCGATCCAGCGCTTTCGGGCATGCCGGCGTTCCTGACGCCGAAGCCGGGGCTGAACTCCGGCTTCATGATCCCGCAGGTTACGGCGGCCGCGCTCGTGTCGGAGAACAAGCAGAAGGCTTATCCGGCGAGCGTTGACTCGATCCCGACATCGGCCAATCAGGAAGACCACGTCTCCATGGCCGCGCACGGCGCGCGGCGGCTAGTCGGCATGGTGGAGAATGCGACCGCCGTCGTCGGCATCGAGCTGCTGGCGGCCGCGCAGGGCTGCGACTTTCATGCGCCGCTTGCATCG
>JAEWFU010000097.1 GCA_023388675.1 Pseudomonadota bacterium
ACAAGGGGCCGGTCGCCACCCATATCGAGGCCTTTCGCAAGTATCAGCGCGAGGAGGCGTGGACCTGGGAGCACATGGCTTTGACGCGCGCGCGGCCTGTGGCCGGCGATGCGGCCTTCTGCGACGCTGTCGAGGCGGAGGTGGCTGAGATCCACGCCCATCCGCACGATCGGGCCAAGGTATTTCGCGATGCCGTCGAGATGCGTGAGACGATCGCGCAGGAAAAGCCTCCGCGCGACATCTGGGACCTGAAACTGATCCCCGGCGGGCAGATCGACCTGGAATTCATCGCGCAATGCGCGCGCCTTACGGGCAGCATTGAACCTGACAGATGTCCACCGACGTCGACAGGCGATGGTCTGGCCAGGCTGACTCCGGACTTCTGCGATGCGCAAACCCGCGAAGAGTTGCAGTCTGCCTATGCGCTCTACCTGTCACTCACGCAGATCATCAGGCTTTGCCTGACCGGGCCGTTCGAGCCCGAGGACGTGCCGCCGGGCCTTGCCGACCTGCTCCTGCGCAGCACCGATCTTCCCGAACTTTCAGTGCTGGAAGCGCATATCAAGGAGACGTCGAAACGCGTCGAAGGGCACTTCAAGGCCCTGCTGCGTGCTGGCTGAGGTACTGGCAGCGCCCGGGACGCCTTCGATCAGGCAGCTGCCTTCAGCTTCTTTCCGACGGGGATGCGAACCGAAACGATCGTGCCGGCGCCCTCGGTCGAGCGGATCTTGAGAGCGCCGCCGTGCAGTTCGGCGAGCGAGCGTGAGATCGCAAGTCCGAGCCCGGAGCCGGTGTGGTTCTTCGAAAACTGGTTCTGCACCTGCTCGAAGGGCCGGCCGAGCTTCTTCAGGGCATCCTTCGGAATGCCGCAGCCGGTATCCTCGATCGTCAGCATCACGGCTCCGGCAACCTTGCGGGCGCGCAGCGAGATGTGTCCGCCCTGGCCGGTGAACTTTACCGCATTGGACAGCAGGTTGATGACGATCTGCTTGATGGCGCGGCGATCCGCATGCAGCACCATCTGATCGGATATCTTGGTGTCGAGGGTGATCGACTTCTCGGCCGCCTGCAGCGCCACCACCCGCACGGTCTCGGTGATCAGCGGGTGCAGGTCGATGCCCTCGCGGTCTATCGAGAACTGTCCGGCCTCGATCTTGGACATGTCGAGAATGTCGTTGATGACGCCCAGCAGATATGAGCCGCTGGCGTGGATGTCCTTGACGTATTCGTCGTACTTGTCTGATCCGAGCGGCCCGAAATAGGCCTGCTGCATCATTTCCGAGAAGCCGATGATAGCGTTTAGCGGGGTGCGCAGTTCATGGCTCATATTGGCCAGGAACTCGGACTTTGCACGGCTCGCACCCTCGGCGCGCTCGGTCTCCTTCATGTATTTGCGGTTGAGCTCGACCAGTTCCGCAGTGCGCTCGCCCTCGGCCTTCCGTGCAAGGCTCAGGTCGTGGATCGTCGCCATTTGTCGGCGCTCGCTGTCGACCAGTTTTTCCTGATGCAGCTTCATCTGCGTGATGTCGGCACCGACCGACACCATGCCGCCGTCACGGGTGCGCAATTCATTCACCTGCAGCCATCGCCCGTCGACGAGTTGCCGTTCGTAGGTTGCACCGCCAGACGGGCCATTGGGGTTGGCGAGACGGCGCTGGTGGACCGGCGCGGTCATGCGCTCCTCGACGCTCGCGCGCGGTGTGCCGGGGACGACATCCTCGTCGCTGAGGCCGTTATCCTGCTTGTACTTGGAGTTGCACATCACCAGGCACTGCCTGGAATCCCACAAGACGAAGGACTCCGAAATGCTCTCGATGGCGGTGCGCAGCCGCATGTCTGCCGTTTCCGAGCGCTGGGCAAGCGTGCGCTGTTCGGTCACGTCCACCGCAATGCCGATCAGATGCATCTCCGGCGCATCCGGGTCGCTGACCTGCGCCTTGGCACGAATCCATACCCATTGGCCGCGTGCATTGCGCATCCTGAACACGTGGTCGACCTGACTGACCTCCCGCGAGACGATGCGGTTGGCGAGGTCGAACAGGTCTGCGTCGTCCGGATGGATGATTTCCGCGACGGCCCCGAACGAAAGCATCGATTCAGACGGTTCGTAGCCGAGCATTTCGTACATGGAACGCGACCAGTACATCTGGCCGCGCACCATATCCCAGTCCCACAGGCCGCATCTGCCGCGCACCAGCGCCAGGTCCACGCGCTCCTGTGCTTCCAGATAGAGGCGGTCGGCGGCCTGCGCACGCGCTGCCTGTCCGAAATAGGCATAAAGTATGACCAGCAACACCCCGGCTGTCGCCACGAAAAGGGTGATGTTGAGCGTGACGGCCTTGTTCCATTCAGCGAACACATCGTCCTGCGAGATCATCGCAAGGGCGGCGCCGAGACGGCTGTCGTCGATGCCCATGGCCGCGTACCATGTCTCGTCGCCGACACGAACCTCCATCACCCCGGCGCGTTCGCCGAACAGAAAGAGTGGCTGCGCTCCGGACAGGACCGTTTCCAGCGAACGCCCGACCCACTGGGCACCGGCAGGCGTGGCCGCTTCGATGACGAAGCGGTCATCGGTGACCACCATGACGTGCCTGCTGCTGATGGAGCCGGAGAGCGCAACGTTGCTGATCAGCGCATCGAAGGTTTCCCTGTCCGGTTCTCCCTCTTCCCGCGTGACTGCCATGGCATGGGTGAGGTGGCCGGCCGCAAGCCCCAGCATTCCCTTGGCCGTGCGTTCGACATCGTCGCGCTGGGCCAGCAGCGACATGCAGCGCGTGCCTGCCACGATGATAAGAAAGATCACGATCAGGACAGGGATGAGACGCTTCAGGATCGGCTCAGCCGCCAGAAGCTGACGATAGGCAGGCGCGGCGATCATGCGTGCATGGCCGGTCAAACGCCCGCTCACGCGCCGGGCAGCCTTGTGCCGGGCATACACTATCCCCTCGGCCGCGCTCCACGCGTCCGCCTTTGCCATGAATGGCTCCCCGATCTGTCCCTCGAATGATCCGGCAACGCCGCACGCCCGAATCATGCATAAAGAATCAGACGTGATTCGCGCTGTCTAGTGGCCGCAGGCCGAAAGTTACGAAATCGTTATCTGCTGTCAGCGACCGAATCCTCACGCCAGCGTGCGCTCCACGATGTCACGCAGATCGCTGGAAAGGTCCTTCGGCGCGGCAATTGCAAGCAGCGCTTCCCGCGCCGCTGCCTGCCGGTTTGGTTCCAGCGAGCGCCAGGACCGTAACGCCGTTGCCAGCCGGGCAGCCAGTTGCGGGTTCCGCTTCTCGATCTCCAGCACCGCATCGGCGAAGAATCGGTACCCTTCACCGTCGGCACGGTGGAAGCCGGTCTGGTTCAACGTGGCAAACGTGCCGATCAGCGCCCGCACCCGGTTGGGGTTGGCGAGCGAAAAGCCCTTATGGTGCGTCAGCGATTTCACCAGGTCGAGCGCGGCATCGCCGGGAACCGTCGCCTGGGTCTGGTACCATTTGTCGAGCACCAGCGGATCGTCGCCATATTGCGCTTCAAAGGCGTCAAGCGCCCGCTTCGTCGCTTCATGGCCGGCGAACCTATGTGCGAGCACCGTCAGTGCCGCCGCCTTGTCGGTCATGTTCGTTGCGTTGTCGAACTGCCTGGCTGCAAGCGCCGGATCGTCGTCGGCAGCCGAGAGGTAGCTGAGCAATGTATTGCGCAGGGCCCGCCGGCCGGCGCTCTCGGCATCAGGGCTGAATATGGATCCGTCGTCCAGTTCGGCATGGAGGGCGAGAAAAGCCTCGCGATTCTCCCGCGCGATCGCATCCGTCAGCGCTTCGCGAGCGATGAAGATCGCGTCCGGATCGATGTTGGCGCCGATCTCGCGAGCCACGTCGGCCTCTGCCGGAAGCGTCAGCGCAAGCGCGCGGTAGGCAGGCTCCAGCGTCCGGTCGGCCGCAATCTCGCCGGCAGCTTCGACCAGGCTGCCGTCGAACTCCGGCTGCTTCTGGCCGCGCACCATGCGAAAACCCTGTATCAGCGATTGCGTGAACAGCGTCGTCAACGCCTGCCACCGGGCCACGAGATCACTGTCGTTGCGGGCGAGGAACAAAAGGTCTTCGGGGCGCTGTTCAACCGACAGCGTGATCGGCGCTGAGAAGCCGCGATTAAGCGACAGGACCGGGCGGCTCTTCACGCCATGGAAGCGCACGAGATGCCGCCGCTTCTTTACATGGATGACGCCATTCTCAACGCTGGCGCCGTCGACGCTCGTTGGTTCGATGTCTTTTCCATCCTCTCCGACAAGACCGAAGGCGAGGGGAATATGCATCAGGCGCTTGCGGCTTTCCGACGGTGTCGGCGGCACAGACTGTTCGATCTCCATGCGGAACTCCCCGCGCTCCGCATCATGAACGCTGGAAATCGAGAGGTTCGGCGTGCCGGCCTGATGATACCAGAGCGCGAATTGCGAGAGGTCGCGTCCGGACGCATCTTCGAAGGCTTTCAGGAAATCCTCGATGGTCGCTGCTTCGCCGTCATGCCGGCTGATGTAGAGCCGCATACCTTTGCGAAAGTCGTCGGCGCCTAGAATGGTGCGGATCATTCGCACCACTTCGGAACCCTTCTCGTAGACCGTCGCAGTATAGAAGTTGTTGATCTCCCGGTACCTGCGCGGACGAACGGGATGCGCCAGCGGCCCCTGGTCCTCGGGGAACTGGTGAGCCCGCAGCGTCCGCACTTCGGCGATGCGCTTGACCGCGCGGGAGCGCTGGTCTGCTGAAAACTCGTGGTCGCGGAATACGGTCAGCCCTTCCTTCAGGCAGAGCTGGAACCAGTCACGGCAAGTGATTCTGTTTCCTGTCCAATTGTGGAAGTATTCGTGGGCAATGATTGCCTCGATATTGGCGAAATCGGCATCGGTGGCGGTCTCTTCGTCGGCAAGCACATACTTGTCGTTGAAGATGTTGAGCCCCTTGTTCTCCATCGCCCCCATGTTGAAGTCGGACACGGCAACGATGTTGAAGATGTCGAGGTCGTATTCGAGGCCGAAGACCTCCTCGTCCCACTTCATCGAGCGCTTCAACGCATCCATCGCGTAGGCGGCACGCTCCTTCTTGCCGTGCTCGACATGGATGCCGAGCGCGACCTTGCGGCCGGAAGCCGTGACGAACTCGTCGCGCAGCACCGCCAGGTCCCCCGCGACCAGCGCGAATAGATAGGACGGCTTGGGGAATGGGTCATGCCAGACGGCGAAGTGGCGCCCTCCGTCCAGTGTGCCGCTTTCGATGAGATTGCCGTTCGACAGCAGTATCGGCGCTTCCTTCCGGTCCGCCTCGATCCGCACCGTGTAGACGGACAGCATGTCCGGTCGATCGACGAAATATGTGATCCGCCGGAAACCCTCGGGTTCGCACTGCGTGCAATAGACGCCGTTGGACCGGAAGAGACCCATCAGCGTGCCGTTGCGGGTCGGGTCCAGCCTGGTCGTGATCGTCAGGCGAAAGCTTTTCGTTTGGGGCGGGCGGGCAATGGTCAGCCGCTGTGGAGTGATCTCGAACGACGACGCGTCCGCATCCTTCCCGTCTATCGCCAGGCTCTCCAGCACCAGCTCGTCGCCGTCCAGAACCAGCGGCGCGTTCGCGGACGCATCGTCACCCCGCTCGATCTCCAGCTCCGCCGTCACGCGGGTGGCGTCGTCGGCCAGTTCGAAGGTGAGCTGCGTGGTGGGAATTATAAAGTCGCTGGGCCGATAGTCCTCAATACGGAAAATCTGGCCTGTATCCTTGCGCATGCGCTGTCGTTCCTGCTGGTGGCGCGGCCTCGGCGCGCAACAATCGGGTGTCGTGCTCTTTACATGATCCGGTGGCTCGACAAAACTGACAGCCAACCTATCTCACAATGGTCGACAGATCGTTTCCGGGAAATTGTCATGAACGTTATGACTCCGAAGTTCGGAATGGGCGCGTCCGTTTTGCGCGTCGAGGACCAGGCTTTCATCACCGGCAAGGGTCGTTACACCGACGACATCTCGCCCGATGGCACTGTCCACGCCTATGTGCTGCGCTCGCCGATCGCAAAGGGCACCTTCCGCATCGGCTCCGTGGAGGCCGCGCGTGCTGCAGACGGCGTGCATCTGGTGCTGACCGGCGCCGATGTCGCTCATCTCGCTGATCTGAAGACCGCCGGCATGCAGAAACAGGCCGACGGCACGCGCGCCCCGGGACACGATATTCCCATCCTGTGCCGCGACCGGGTCAGCTACGTTGGCGATGCCGTGGCTTTCGTCGTCGCCGACACGCGCGCGCAGGCGCAGGATGCCGCAGAACTCATCGAGATCGACTTCGTGGCCGAGGATGCGGTTTCAGGCACGGCCGAGGCGCTCGACGACGGCGCAGAACTGGTCTGGCCGGAGCGCGGCTCCAACAAGGCTTTCGAATACGCGATCGGAGACAAGGCGGCGACCGACGCGGCTTTTGCCAAGGCCGCCCATGTCACGCGCGTCGAATTCGTCAACAATCGACTGGTCTGCAACTACATGGAAGCGCGCGCCGCGATTGGCGAGTGGAGCGAAGCCGAGGAGCGCATGACCCTGACCACAGGGTCGCAGGGCGTTCATTCGGTGCGCCGCATCATCGCGGAACAGGTGTTCGGCATTCCGCAGGAAAAGCTGCGTGTCATCACGCCGGATGTCGGTGGCGGGTTCGGCCCGAAAGTCTTCGTCTACCGCGAATACCCGCTGGTACTGGAGGCAGCGAAGCGGCTCGGGCGACCTGTGAAATGGACGGGCGACCGCACCGAGCACTTCCTGACGGACGCGCAGGGCCGAGACAATGCGGTCACCGGCGAAATGGCCATGGACGAGGAGGGCCGCTTTCTGGGCCTTCGCGTTCACATCGCGGCCAATATGGGGGCCTATGCGCATCAGTTCGGCCCGTTCATCCCGTATGGCGGCGCCACGATGTCGACAGGCGTTTACGATATCGCCGCGATGGATGTGGCGATTACGGGCGTCTATACCAATACCTGCCCGGTCGATGCCTATCGTGGGGCAGGGCGGCCGGAAGCCGCGTTCCTGATCGAAAAGCTTGTCGACGCGTGCGCGCGCGACCTAGGGCTGGCGCCGCATGAAATTCGTCGGCGCAACTTCATCCGGCCCGACCGGTTTCCCTACCGGACCCAGGGCGGCCGCAACTACGATGTCGGCGAATTCGAAGGCCATATGAATCAGGCGATGGAGCGAGCCGACTGGGCGGGCTTCGAAAGCCGCCTCGAGCAGTCGAAGGCATCGGGCAAGCTGCGCGGCATCGGCATGGCGACCTATATCGAGGCCTGCGCCTTTGCCGGCTCCGAACCTGCCCATGTGGAACTGGGAGACGACGGCGTCGTCACGCTGTTGATCGGCACCCAGTCCAACGGCCAGGGTCACGCCACGGCCTACGCGCAACTGGTCGCTGAAAAGCTCGGCCTCGACGTCTCCCGGGTGCGCCTGCATCAGGGCGATACCGACCGGCTCGACAAGGGTGGCGGCACGGGCGGCTCACGCTCAATCCCGCTTGGCGGCGTCTCGGCGGCACGAGCTGGAGAGGATCTTGCCGAAAAGATCAGGAAGATCGCTGCCGACGAGCTCGAAGCGGCGGCCGCCGACATCGAACTCGTCGATGGCGAGGCGCGCATCGTCGGCACTGACAGGCGGATCGATTTTTCGGCGATCGCCAAGGCTGCCACATCGCCGGACGACGTCAAGGGTTTCGGCGAATTCGTGCAGGACGAAGCGACCTATCCGAACGGCACGCATATCTGCGAGCTGGAGATCGAGCCGGAGACCGGCCGGATCGAAATCGTCAACTACACGATCGTCGACGATTTCGGAGCCACGGTGAACCCGGTGCTGCTTGCAGGGCAGGTGCATGGCGGCGTGGTTCAGGGGATCGGCCAGGCAC
>JAEWFU010000099.1 GCA_023388675.1 Pseudomonadota bacterium
TGGCTTCCTTCCAGGCGTCGATGAAGCCGCGCGCCATGGTGTCGTCGTTGGCGTAGACGCCGTCGATGCCGTCGCCGAAGCGGGTGATGAGGTCGCGGCTGACGACGAGCGCCTTCTGCTGGTCGAAATCGGCGTTCACCGTGTCGAGCACCTCGATCTTGCTGCCGATCTCGGCCAGCCGGTCGACGAAGCCGCCGACGCGACCGATCGTGGTGCCGTTGCCGGCCTGCCCCGCGATGACGACGACGGAACCCTCGCCGCCCAGCACGTCGTTGAGCGAATCGGCCGCCATCTCGCCTTCCTCGTACACGTCAGGCCCGGTGAAGGACTTGATGAACTGGTTGGCCTGCTCGTCCATCGGCGAGTTTATGAGGATCGCGGGAATCTCGGCCTGCTGCGCGCGTGCGAGACCCGGAATATAGGCCTGCGGATCGAGCGGCCACAGGATGATACCGTCGGCGTTGCGCGCGATGCAGGTGTTGAGCTGCTCGGTTCCGGTCTGCACGTTGAAGTTCTGGCTGAGGGTGATGACCTCGATGCCGAGCTCCTTGGCGCGTGCCTCCAGCGCCTCGTTGGCCGGGGTCGCGTAGGCATGTGCGTCGGCTGCGGTCACGTAGCAGACGGTCTTCGCCTCCGCCCAACCCACTGAGGCAAGCAGCGCCAGCGCGCTGACGATCATTCCACTTTTCGCTTTAGTCATTATTTCCTCCTTCAATTGGCAGATGTTCAACCCGGGGCGCCCGCCGCCGCATGCGTGCGCGGACCGGGGCGCACCGTGCGGTCGAGAACGACAAGCAGAATGAGAATGACGCCGGCGACGACCTGCTGGATGTAGGCGGGCACCGACTGGAACTCCATCGCCGTCGTCAGCGATGCAATGGTCAGCACGCCGCCGAGCGTGCCCAGCGCCGAGCCGCGGCCGCCCTCGATGCGCGTGCCGCCGACGACCACGGCTGCAATCACCGTGACGATCAGCTCAGCGCCGAAGACGGGCGAGCCGGTGTTGGTCGTCAGGCTCTGGAGCACGCCGGCCACGCCGGCGAGCGTGCCGGCGAAGACGAAGGCGAGGAACACGGTGCGGCCGGGCGCGATGCCGCTCGCTTCGGCGGCGTCGGCATTGGAGCCGACCGCGAACAGGTTGCGCCCCGCCACGGTGCGCGTCAGCCAGAAATGAAGCAGCAGGATCGAGCCGACGAACAGCGCGCTGCGCAGGGTGAATATCTCGAGATAGATCTTCGACAGGGCCAGCGACAGCATGATGTCGGTGCCGGCAACCGGCTGGCTGCCGGTCAGCCAGTGCGCGACAGAACGGAAGATCAGCATGGTTGCCAGCGTGGCGACCAGCGCGTTGACCTTGAAGACGACGGAGAGAAGGCCGTTAAAGGCGCCCGCCGCGGCACCCGCCAGCACGCCGGCCAGTGCGGCGGGCCAGATGCCGAGGACGGGCTGCAGCATCACGGCGGTGATGCCGGCCAGCGCGAAGGTGGAGCCCACCGAAAGATCGATCTGGCGGGCGATGAGAAGCACCGTCATGCCGATCGCGATGATGCCGATGGTGGCGCTGCGGTCGAGCCCGAGGCCGAGCGTGGTGACGCTCAGGAAGCCGGGAACCGTGAGCGAGGCGACCAGCAGCGTGAGGCCCAGAATGACGGCGACGCGATAGCGGACGAGCCGCGCAAGCAGTGTCATCATGCCCCTCCCCGCCTGCGAAGGGCGACATCCAGCGCGACCGCGCCCGCGATCAGCAGGCCGAGCACGAAACCCTGCACCGGCGTGCGCACGCCCTGCAGCACCATCACATTGGTCAGCAACTGCACGAACACCAGCCCGGCGATGGCGCGCGGCACCGAACCGAAGCCGCCCATGATGGAGATACCGCCGACGACGACCGCCGTGATGGCGCTGAACTCGTAGCCGGTGCCGACCAGCGGCCGCGCGCTCTGCAGCGTCAGTCCCAGCAGCGCGCCGCTCAGTCCCGAGCAGAGCGCGGTGATCACGAAGGCGCCGGCCTTGACCGCCCGCACCGGCACGGCGCTCGCCTCGGCCGCGCTGTAATTGCCGCCCGTGGCGACCGTCCACCGGCCCCAGTAGGAACGCGCGAGCACGAAATGGCCGACCACCGCCACGGCGAGGAAGATCAGCACGATCGTGGGTATGCCGAAGATGCGGCTTTTCACCAGCGCGGCCGTCTCGGGGTTCGTGCCGTAGACGATCACGCCGCCCACCGCCGCCTGCACGATGCCGAGCACGATGGTGCCGACGCCCAGCGTCGCGATGATCGGATTGATGCCGATATAGCCGATCAGCAGACCGCTCATCAGGCCGCAGAACCCGGCAAGCGCGATGGCTGCGGCGAAGGCCGGCACCGGGCCGATCATCGGCTGCAGGGCAAGCGAGAGGATCGCCCCGCAGGCAATCGTCGCAGGCACCGACAGGTCTGCAAGGCCGCCGACCACCAGCACGAAGGTCATGCCGACGACGACGATGCCGACGATCGCCATCGAGGTGAGCACGTTGACGAAATTGCCTGCGGTAAAGAACACCGGGCTGGCGAGCGAGCCGTAGATCAGCACCGCCAGGATCGCGATCGCAAGCCCGCCGCGCGACAGGAGATCGACCAGCGGACTTCCACTCCGGAAGCGTTCGTTCGTTGTTTCCTGCTGCATCTGTATGGGTACGTCCGTCACGCGGCCTCCTCCCCGGTGGCGAGCGCCATGATCCTCTCCTCGCTGAGAGCCGCACGCTCGACGGGTGCGGAGGCGTGGCCGTCGCGCATCACGACGACGCGGTCGCAGACGCCCAGCACCTCAGGCAGCTCGGACGAGATCATCAGCACCGCCATGCCGCCGGCGACGAGCTCGCCGATGATGCGGTGGATTTCCGCCTTTGCGCCCACGTCGACGCCGCGCGTCGGCTCGTCGAGGATGAGCACCGAAGGGTTGGCGGACAGCCATTTGGAAATGACGGCCTTCTGCTGGTTGCCGCCCGACAGCAGGCTGATGCGCCGTTCCGGGTCCGGCGGCACGATGGAGAATTCCTTCGTGTACCTGTCGGCCAGCTTGCGGTCGGCGCTCATGCTCACCCGGCCGAAGCGGGAGAGCTTGCGCAGCACCGGCAGGCTGATGTTCTCGCGCACGCTCAATGACGGGATGATGCCGTCGTCCTTGCGGTCCTCCGGCACGTAGGCGATGCCCGCGCGCACGGCGGCCGCAGGCGAATTGATCGTGACCGGCTTGCCGGCGACCTCGATCCGGCCTTCGGTGGCGCGCGCCAGGCCGAAGATGGCCCTTGCCAGCTCCGTGCGCCCTGCCCCGACAAGACCGGTGAGGCCCAGAATCTCGCCGGCCCGAACCTCGAAGCTGACACTGC
The DNA here is from genome assembly GCA_023388675.1 of Pseudomonadota bacterium. Classification (GTDB taxonomy): domain Bacteria; phylum Pseudomonadota; class Alphaproteobacteria; order Rhizobiales; family Rhizobiaceae; genus Aerobium. The sequence goes on from JAEWFU010000099.1 coordinate 3,370, forward strand.
GGAAATTGTAGCCGTCGCCGAGGCCGATGACTTTCAACACCGGGGCACGGATTTCCGACGGCGTCTTGGGGAAGACGTTGGTGACCTCGCGCCCCACCATCAGGCGGATCATCTCCGCCGCCGTGATGCCGGCCGCCGGGCGCGTGTCGATCATGCTGCCGTCGCGCAGGATCGTCACGTCGTCGGCGATCTCCAGCACCTCCTTGAGGCGGTGGCTGATGTAGATGATGGCGATGCCTTCCTGCTTCATCTTGCGCAGGATGCGGAACAGCGCCGCCGTCTCGTGCTCGCTCAGGCTGGAGGTCGGTTCGTCGAGAACGATGATGCGCGGCCCGGCGGCATAGGCCTTGGCGATCTCGACAAGCTGCTGCTGGCTGATCGAAAGGTCGCCGAGGCGCGCCTTCGGGTCGATGGCCGCGCCGAGCTCGTCGAGGATGACTTGCGTGTCGCGCACCATCGCCGCCTTGTCGGCAAGGCCCCACTTGCGCGGCATGCGCCCGAGATAGACGTTTTCGGCGACGCTGAGATCGGGAACCAGATTGAGTTCCTGATGCACCATGCGGATGCCGAGCTTCTGCGCATCGGCGGGCTTGCGCATGCGCACTTCGACGCCCGCGATCTCGGTGGTGCCGGTCGTGGGAAGGTAAGTGCCACTCAGCACCTTCATCAGCGTCGACTTGCCGGCGCCGTTCTCGCCGACGATCGCATGCACGCGACCGAAATCGACCGTCAGGTTGACGTCCGAAAGCGCCTTCACGCCCGGAAAAGTCTTGCTGATCCCCCGCATGCGGAGGGCGCTTGTCGCAACCGACATACCCTTCCTCCCGATCGTCCGCCCCTGCCCTTCGTTACGGTATCAGGCGAGCGTTGTTCTATTACACTAATATAATACCCTGCGCAAGCGAAGGCCCGCCTGTTTCTCGTCGCTTTAGAGCGAAAGTCCGTAGAAGCGCGTCGCGTTCAGGCCATAGACCGCGTCCCGTTCGGCTTCCGTGAGACGGCCGTCGAGGATCGCGCGCAACGCCTGCAGCGCCTCGGCGTAGCTGCCCGCCTGAAGACATACCGGCCAGTCGCTGCCGAACATCAGCCGGCCGGGGCCGAACGACCCTGCGACATGGTCCACATAGGGCTTGAGGTCCGCCGGCTTCCAGCGCCGGTGATCGGCCTCGGTGATCATGCCCGAGAGCTTGCAATGCACATTCGGAAAGGCAGCGACGGTCGCCATGTCCTCGGCCCAGCCGTCGAACGCGCCGGATGCGATATCCGGCTTGGCGATGTGATCGACGACGGCATTCAGGCCCGGCACCGCTTCCAGCGCGCGGACGACATGCGGCAGATGCCGGGGATGAACCAGTATGTCGAAGGCGATGCCCCGCTCCGCCAGCAACTTCAGATTGGCCAGCACCGCGGGGCGCAGAATGTAGGCGTCGTCGGCAAGGTCCTGCAGCATCGGGCGCAGGCCGACGAATTTGGAATGCCGCTGGAGCGCGTCGAGCTCCGTCCCGAAGCCGGCATCCTCCATGTCGAGCCATCCAACGACGCCCGCCACGAACGGCGTCCGCGCGGCCAGGCCGAGCAGGTAGATCGTTTCCGCCTCGGTCTGCGCCGCCTGGACGACCACCGTCGCGTCTACGCCGGCCCTGCGCAGCAGCGGCGCAAGGTCATCCGGCAGGTAGTCGCGATAGAGCAGTTCGCCCATATCCGGCGACATCCAGTGATAATCGCCGCGCGCGACCTGCCAGAAATGATGGTGGGCGTCGATGACGGGAGCGGCGGCCATCTGCCTCTCCTCAGCCGTCGGCGCGGAATGTCTGGGTCTGTGTTCCCAGGCCCTCGATGCCGAGTTCGACGACGTCGCCGTCCTTGAGGTAGCGCGGCGGCTTCATCCCCATGCCGACGCCGGGCGGCGTGCCGGTCGAGATGATGTCGCCGGGAAGCAGCGACATGAACTGCGACAGATAGGAAACCAGATACGCCACGCCGTAGACCATCGTCTTCGTCGAGCCGTCCTGCATCGTCTCGCCGTTCACCTTCAGCCACATGCCGAGGTTCTGCGGATCAGCGATCTCGTCGCGCGTCACCAGCCACGGACCGATC
>JAEWFU010000110.1 GCA_023388675.1 Pseudomonadota bacterium
ACAACGCCCGGCTTTCACAAACTGGTCGTCAGCAACGACATCAAGGAGCCGTCCGATCTGGTCGGCAAGACGATCGGCATTGCCACCGGCACCGCTGAGCATCTGATCACTATGAAGTATCTCGAGGAGAACGGTATTTCTCCCGACGACGTCGAGATCGTCGGCTTCACCAGCCTGATGGAGATCGTCGCCTCGCTGCGCTCGGGCCGGATCGACGCCTCTTTCGTCTGGGCCGACGGCACCGAACGCTCCATCCAGGGTGGCAACCACTACGTCCTGATCGACGACAGCGCGGCCAAGTTGAGGGGCAGTGCCTATATCGCGGCCGCGACACCTTTCGTGGAAGAGAATCCAGAAGCGGCCGTCGCCGTGCTGCGCGCTCTTGACCGCGCCAGCCAATATATCGGCGAGAACCCCGATGAGGCCGCGGCCATCATTGCGAAAAACACCCGCGCTCCGGTCGACACCGTTCGCGATCTGCTCAACTACAACGTATTCGGCCTCGCTCTGACCGACTACGAACGGGAAGGGTTTGCCGTGGTTGCCGAGTTCGTTTCCCAGACGCGCGACACGCCTGTGACATTCGAAACCGGCGTCAACCCGTCATTCCTCGAGCAGGCAGCACCCGACAAGGTGCAGCTTGACGACTGAGAGACCGGTCATGCAAACGGGCAATCCAGGCGAAGCCGCGACCGCGGCTTCCAACCCCACGGTGATCTTCGACAAGGTCGGCATGGCCTATCCCGGCCAGAAAGCCGGAAGCGAGTTGATCCTCGCCGACCTCTCCGTCTCGGTGTCCAGAGGGGAATTCTTCGTCCTCGTGGGGCCGAGCGGATCGGGGAAATCGACCCTCCTCAAGATCGTGGCGGGAACCGAAAAGCAGACCGAAGGGGCGGTGCTGTTCAACAACGCTCCCATCGAGGGGCCCGGCCGACAGCGCGGGATGGTGTTCCAGTCCATCGAGGAACCGCTGTTCCAGTGGCTCACCGTGACCCAGAACGTGGCCTTCGGCCCCAGCATCGCCGGTAAGTCGCGGCTCGAAAGCCGGAAGATCGCCCAGCACTATATCGATCTTGTCGGCCTGCGCGGCCATGAACTGAAGCTCCCCCACGAGCTTTCGGGTGGCATGAAGCAGCGCGTGCAGATCGCACGCACCCTGGCGGCACAGCCGGAGCTGATCCTTTTCGACGAGCCTTTCGCCGCGCTCGATGCGCTGACCCGACGCGTGCTGCAAAAGGAACTCACCCGCATCTGGAAGGAAACCGGGTGCACGATGATCTACGTGACGCACGACATTCGCGAAGCGGTTCTTCTCGGCCAGCGCGTCGCCGTGATGAGCCGCGGACCGCGGGCGAACATCACCCAGATCTACGATATCGATCTTGACTATCCACGCGACGATCTCGATGCGCGCTTTGCGGACGCGGTCAAGAATATCGAAGCCGACATCGAACGGGAGGCCGCTTCGCAATGGCAACAAGATTGATGTCGTCCTATGGCTGGTCGACCCTGAGCGTCATCATCGTTCTGCTGATCTGGCAGGCCAGCTCGACCTGGCTCGTCGATCCGATGTTCCTGCCCACCCCGCTCGCGGTTCTGTCGGGGGCGGGCCAGATGATTTCCGACGGCACCATGCAGCAATCGATCCTGATTTCGATGATGCGGATATTGTCGGGCTGGATCATCGGCAGCGCGGTTGCAATTCCCATCGGGCTGGCGGTCGGCATATCGCCAATAATGCGCAGCCTTGTCGACCCGTTCATCCATTTCTTCCGCTTCGTTCCAGCCATCGCACTGGTGACGCTGTTCATCGTCTGGTTCGGCGTGGGCGAAATGTCCAAGATCATCCTGATCGCCTATGCGACGGCGTTCATCGTGATGGTCAACACCGCAAGCGGCGTCGCCTCGGTGTCGCAGGACAAGCTCAACGCAGCCCGCTGCCTGGGCGCTTCCAGGTGGCAGGTCTTCTTCCGGGTCATGATCCCGGCGACGCTTCCCTCGATCTATGTCGGCATGCGCCTTTCGCTCGCCTCGTCCTTCCTGGTCATCGCCGCCGCGGAGATGCTCGCCGCGGATGCGGGCCTCGGCTACATCATCTGGACGGCGCGGCTCTATTTCCAGGTCGACTGGATGTTCGCCGCCATCATCGTGCTCGGCCTTCTGGGCTTCGCGACAGATCGTCTGTGGCGCCTGCTCGGCCGCACGGTTTTCGACCGCTACCTGCGTTCGGTCACGGGCTACTGACTTCAACCACGATCATAATCGGGCGCTGCCGGATCGGCAGCGCCGGTAACCGGTAAAGATACATAGAGCTATGACGTCTTCAGAACACCGCCATATCGGGCGCACCCATTACGAATCCAATCGCCATTACGAACCGATACGGACCGGTCCGGTAGGCAAGCCCAACATCGTCTATGTCGTTCTCGACGACGTCGGATACTCGGATCTCGGGTGCTTCGGCTCCGAGATAGAGACCGCGAATTTCGATTCCCTGGCCCAGTCGGGGTTGCGTTACGCCAATTTCCACACGACGACGCTCTGCTCGCCCACGAGGGCGTGCCTGCTGACCGGACGCAATCACCATTCCGTCGGCATGCGCTATCTCGCCAATGCCGATATGGGCTGGCCGTCGGGACGCGGCGCGATCAGCCACAAGGCGGGCACGCTGGCCGAGATCCTGCGGCTCGAAGGCTATTCCACCTATGCAGTGGGCAAATGGCATCTGGCGCCCACCGAAAACGCCAATGCCGCCGGACCGTTCGACCAATGGCCGCTCGGCCGCGGCTTCGAGCGCTTCTACGGTTTCATGAACGGGGGAACCGATCAGTATTACCCCGAGCTGTTCCAGGACAACCAGTCGATCCGCCCCCCGGCGACACCGGAAGAGGGCTATCATCTTTCCGACGACCTCTCCGACAAGGCGGTCCGCTTTCTTTCCGACAAGATGGCGGTATGGCCCGACAAGCCGTTCTTCCTCTACCTGTGCTATGGCGCGGGGCACTTTCCCCATCAGGCGCCGCAGGCCGCCCGCGAAAAATACAAGGGCCGCTTCGCTCATGGCTGGGACGAGGAGCGCAACAGACGCTTTGCCAAACAGAAGCAGATGGGGCTGGTGCCTCAGGACACCGAACTTCCCCCGTCCAACCCAGGCGTGCGGGCCTGGAATTCGCTCTCCAAAGAGGAACGGGCGGTGGCGGAGCGGATGCAGGAATCCTATGCCGGCTTCCTCGATCACTGCGATGCCGGTTTTGGCCGGGTTCTCGATTTCCTCGAGCGCGCCGGCGTTCGCGACAACACCGTCATCGTGCTGATTTCCGACAACGGGGCTTCGATCGACTGCGACCCCGACGGAACCACCAACGTGTTGCGCTGGTTCAACCAGATTCCGGACGACTATGACGTGTCGGCGCAACAGATGGACGATATCGGCACTGCGCGCACCTTCGGCAACTATCCGTGGGGCTGGGCGCAGGCCTCCAATACTCCGCTCAAGCTTTTCAAGAGCTATACCCATGGCGGCGGCGTCCGCGACCCCATGATCGTCTCATGGCCCAGGGGCATCGCCGACAAGGGCGCGGTCAGGTCTCAGTTCACCCACGTCACCGACATCACGCCAACGATTCTGAGCGTATGCGACGTCGCCGTTCCCGAAACGATCAACGGCGTGGCACAGATGCCGATCCACGGCGAGGACTTCTCATATTCCTTTGACGCCCCGGAGGCAGCTTCCCGAAAGCAGACCCAGTATTTCGAGATGTACGGCCACCGGTCGATCTGGCATCGGGGCTGGAAGGCCGTGACCCAGCATCAGAAAGGAAGCGATTTCGAGACCGAGCGGTGGGAGCTCTACCATCTCGACGAGGACTTCTCCGAGGTGAGCGATCTTGCCACGCAGATGCCCGACAAGCTGAGCGAATTGAAGGAACGGTGGTGGGCCGAGGCGGGACGCTACGGGGTCATGCCTCTCGACGACAGCGACGTGCTGTTCAAGCCGCCCTATCGCCCCGGCGCGCCGCGCTGGCGGGACGAATACAGTTTCTTCCCGCCCATCTCGCCGATCCCCGCCGAGGCGGCGCCGATGACACAGGACGTGTCTCACCGCATCGCCATCGAGATCGAACGCACAAGTGCCGATGAAGGCGGCATGATGGTATGTTTCGGCAACAGCCATGGCGGCTATGCCATCGAGATCATCGAAAACAGGCTCGTCTACACCTACAATTATGCCGGCATGGAAATCACGCGTCTTGTTTCGGACCGCGAGGTGCCTCTGGGCAAAACCACGCTGGCGTTCGAGTTTTCCAAGACCGGCCCCCTTGCGGGGACTGGCCGCATTCTGATCGATGACAGGACTGTTGGAGAGGCCGCATTCGCGCGGACGCTGCTTCGCCTGTCGCTCGCGCCGCTGACACTCGGCTACGCGAGTTCGCAACCCGTCGATCCTCAACGCCACGAAAGCCTGCCGTTTGCCGGGCGCATCATCCGGGTCGACTACAAGATCGGCAACGATCGCGAACGTCTTCCAGACACGCTCGACGTCGATTAAGACTTGCCGCCATGAAGCTGATTATCGACACAGACCCCGGCGTTGACGATGCGCTGGCCATTCTCTACGCGGCGTCGGACCCAGAAATCGAGCTCCTGGGGCTGACCACCGTCTTCGGCAACGTCACCGTCGAGCAGGCTACACGCAACGCACTGCATCTCGTCGAGCGCATCCGGCGCGACGTGCCGGTTGCGCAGGGCGCGGCACAACCCCGGATATTGCCGCCATTCGCCCCTTCGCACCACGTTCATGGGCCTGAAGGCTTCGGCTCGCTGGCGGCGCCGCAGCCCCGGCGCGCTCCCCACGCCGAGAATGCGGCCGAATTTCTGTGCCGAAGCGTTCGTGAACATCCCGGAGAAGTGGTGGTCTGCCCCATTGGTCCGATCACCAACATAGCCGCCGCCATGGAAATGGACCCTGGCTTCGCCACCAATGTGCGGGAGATTGTCGTCATGGGCGGCGCTCTCGACGCGCCCGGCAACGTCACGGCTTTTGCCGAGGCCAACACCTATCACGATCCGCACGCGCTCGATGTCGTGCTCGCCTCGGGCGCTCCGATAACCATGGTCGGCCTCGACGTGACCCTCAAGGTGCTGCTTACCGAGACGGATTTCGATTTCGTTGCGGCCGGCAACATCGCGAACGGCTCGTTCCTCAAGGACATCGGCCGCTTCTACCTCGACTTCTACAAATCGCTCGGATTGACCGGATGCGGCCTCCACGACCCCATGACCTTGATCGCCGCGCGCCATCCTGAACTCTTTTCAAGCGAGCGCACGCCATTGGCCGTGGATATGGAGGGCCAGACGGTCGGCAAGACACGCCGCGCCGATGGGCGTCCGCCGGTAAATGTCATGCTCGATTGCAACGCCGAAGCAATCAAGGCGCGTTTCCTCGCCGGTCTCATCGATCCGAACTGACGCCAATCACCTACTGTCAGTTCGAAGCGTTTCGCATGTTCATGGAAACCGGCGACATTACCGCCGCAGCCGAGGATGCGGGTGACGCTCTAGCGTCTCGCGCCGAAGGTGCGAACCGCCTCACGAGCCAGGCTGAATGTCTCGAACCATTGCGGGTCGACCGGACGAGGCGTCAGCAGGCGGCCGCCGGGTGCCCTCTCGATCGAGAAGCTGGCGCCGACAGCCGCAAGCTGTGCGCACCCCAGGGCCGTCAGCTCCGGCTCATCCGAAATCAGAAGAGGCCGGCCAAGCACGTCGGAGAGGAACTGGCAGAACCAGGGATTGCGGCTCATGCCGCCGTCGATGCTCACGGGATCGGAAACGGCGGTGGTCGCCGCAATCGAAGACATGACCTCAGCGGTCCTGAAAGCCACGCCTTCCAGCACTGCCTGCGCGAGGTCGATGGGCATACTGTCCAGCGACAATCCCATCCAGGCACCCCTGGCGGTACGGTCCCAATGCGGGCAGGCAAGCCCCGCCAGAGCGGGCACGAAAGCGATGCCACGCGAGATCGCCGGCGGGCGGGTGAAATCATCGATCTCGGCAAAATCGGAAAACAACCCGAGACCCCGCGCCCAGTTTACCGCTGACGAGGCGGCATATACCCCCCCGTCGAGCGCATGAACGTTTTCGCCGGCCTGGTCGCTCCAGGCTATGGTCGGCAACGGTCCGTTCCCGCGCGTCAGCCTTCCCGTCAAAGTGAGCGCGAAAGCGCCGGTGCCGAAGGTGATCTTGGTGTCGCCGGGCTTGCGCGCGCCATGCCCGTAGAGAGCTGCTTGCTGGTCCACGACGGAGGCCGTCAGCTCCCCACCGCCGGGAAGGGTTCCGAGCATGCCGCTCGTGGGTCGTATCTCGGGAAGCGCTTCCACGGGCACGCCGAAAAGAGCGCACAGTTCCGGATCCCATGTGCCTGTCTCCAGGTCCAGCAGGCTTGTGCGGGATGCGGTACTCGGGTCCGTCGCGAAGCTTCCCGTCAACCTGTCACGAAAGAACGCGTCGGTGGTGCCCAGCCGAAGCTTGCCCGAGCGTAGCAGCTCCCGCGCCTCCGGCACGTGAACCATGATCCATCCCAGCTTCGAGGCAGAGAAGTATGGATCCAGCGGCAGGCCCGCCTTCGACAGTGTGAGTGCTTCCGCGCCATCTGCCTTGAGGCGCTCGCACATCTGCGTCGTGCGACCGTCCTGCCAGACAATCACAGGTGTTATCGCGCGGCCCGTCTGCGCATCCCAGGCCAGGCAGCTCTCGCCCTGATTGTCCAGTCCGACGCAGTCGACCTCCGGCGCAGCTTCCAGGCATGCTGTCAGGTTGGCAATCAGCTCTTCCGGGTCGTGCTCCACATGGTCGGGCGCCGGATATAGCTGCCTGTGCTCGACGGAGAGGACAGTGGTGACGCCGGCTTCGTCCACCACCAAAGCGCGGGTCGATGTCGTGCCCTGATCGATCGCCAGCGCCCTCATTCTTCCTCCAGCACGATTTCCACGGGTCCGCTGCTTTCGGGCAAGGACATTAGGATGCGACGTTCCGGGCGGGTGCTGATGCGGCGCGAGGCGACCTCGACCCCGTCGACCCGCATGGACAGCCGGCCCCTCACGGGACGCGTGACCCGCAGTTGCAGCCGCCCCAGCCCGGCATCCGCGTCCGGGCCCACCTGCTGCGGGACCGCCCAGGCGAGCGCATCGCCGACAAGTTTCAGCCGCGAACTATCACGTTCAGGCAGGCCATTTTCCAGCGCGAGGCGCATGGCCTTTCCTATGGCCTTGCCTTCCGCCCAACTCCAGCCGGCGGTTTCCACCGGACGCAGGATGTTTCCGGCGGCGAAATATGCGGGATCGGCGCAGCGGCCGAAACTGTCCACGACCGGGCCGCCGGTGGCCGGATCGCGCTCGATATGGCTGCCGTTCAACAGCGTCGACTCGGGCAGGAAGCGGCCACTGACGATGACGCCATCGGTTTCGATCACCGTTTCGC
>JAEWFU010000302.1 GCA_023388675.1 Pseudomonadota bacterium
CGGCGCGTGTCAGGGCGGCCATCGCCTCGTCCTTGAGGCGGCCTTTGGAAGGAAGCGCGAGCGTGATGGTCATGCCGTCTCTCCCCGCAGCGTTGTGATACGGTCGAGCCAGACGGAGAAGCCGACGCCGGGGATGGGATGTGCCGCGCCGAGCAGCGTCAGCAGGCGGTCGTAGCGACCGCCGCCGACGAGCGGCCTCGCGCCGCTGGCAGCCGAAATCTCGAAGACGAGGCCGGTATAATAGTCGAGCGGGCGGCCGAAGCTTGCATCGTACTCGACGCCGCCGGCCGGCAAGCCGTGCGCCCGAAGCGCCTCGACGCGCGCGCCGAAGAGATCGAGCGCGGCACCCAGCGATACGCCTGTCTCGCCGGCGAAGTCGCCGAGCGCGGCAGCGGCTTCTTCCAGCGGCACGCGAATGGCGAGGAAGCGCTTCAGCGCGTCGAAGGCGTCCTTCGAAAGCCGCACGCTGCGCAGCTCGGCCTTCTCGATCAGCCGCCGTGCGATTTCCTGTGGCGTGCGACCGGCGCTTGCCGAAAGGCCGGACTGTTCCATCAGCCCGCCGACATGGCCTGCGAGGCCGTCGACGTCGCCCTCGGACACGAAATCGGCCACCGCTTCGGCAGGTGCCGCGCGGAGCGTCGGATTGGCGAGATCGTCGAGCGCGGCCGCAAGCTGCTCGCGCGAGCCGAAAGCGCGCGCCAGCCGCTTCTGCCAGCCGCGCGGCAAGCCGAGTGCGGCCAGCACCGCCTCGAACACGCGCTGGTCGCCCAGCGTTACGGCCAGCGTTTTGCCGGGCAGAGTGCGTGCCAGCAGGGCATGGGCGTCGGCGATGGAGCGGGCGTCGGCTGCCGCGATGTCTGTCTCGCCCAAATCCTCGATGCCGGCCTGGAAGAACTCCGCCTCGCCCTCGCGGCGCTGGCGGAACACCTCGCCCAGATAGCCGTAGCGGCGCGGCGTGCCGGCCCGGCTGGCGATGTGGTCGAGGCAGACGGGAATCGTGAATTCGGGCCGCAGGCACAGGGCCTCGCCGGTCTCGCTCTCGGTCAGGAATATGCGGCGGCGCAGGTCTTCGCCCGCCATGTCGAGAAACGGGTCGGCCGGCTGGATGGTCGGCACGTCGATCAGCCCGGCCCCGCGTTCGGAAAACAGCGCGAGGATATCAGGCGCGAATGAGGGCAGGGCGGTCATGGGTTGGCCTGCGCAATGGTCGAGGCAGAGGCTTGCGCTCCACGTTGCCCCCCTCTGTCCTGCCGGACATCTCCCCCACACGGGGGGAGATCAGCCGACTGCACGGCTTTCGCCAATCGTCGGCGTTGGAGAGAAGGTGAAGGGCGCGAAGCTGCCGATCTCCCCCCTTGCGGGGGAGATGTCCGGCAGGACAGAGGGGGGCGCGACAGGACGCCGGCCTCTGCAATCATTGATCCCGCTCCGCCGCCTGATCTGTCAGCACCTTGCGCACCGCCTCCACCAATTCATCCACAGGCACGGAAAACTGCGCCGGACGGCTTTCGCGCCATTCGGTGTTGTCGGTGATCGCCTCGGCGGCTTTCGCGCCGGCGACGAGGTCCTTGATCTGCACCTCGCCCTTTTCCAGCTCGTCGCCGCCCTGAATGACGACGCAGGGCGCGCCGCGCCTGTCGGCATATTTCATCTGCGCCTTCATGCCCGAGCCGCCGAGATACATCTCCGCGCGGATGCCGGCCTGGCGCAGCGAGGCGACCATCTTCTGGTAGCGGCCGAGCGCCTCGGTCTCCTTGTCCATGACGAGCACGACCACGGGGGCAATCACGTCGGAAGCTTCGAGCTTGCCGAGGTTCTTCAGCGCCGCGGTCAGTCGCGAGACGCCGATGGAAAAGCCCGTCGCCGGCACCGGCTCGCCGCGGAAGCGCGAGACCAGCCCGTCATAGCGTCCGCCGCCGGCCACCGAGCCGAAGCGCACGATCTCGCCCTTCTCGTTGGGCACCTCGAACAGCAGTTCGGCCTCGTAGACAGGCCCGGTGTAGTATTCGAGCCCGCGCACGACGGAGGGATCTATGCGGATGCGTCCATCGTCATAACCGGCGGCGGAGACCAACTCTTGGATTTGGAATAGCTCGTATAGGCCTTGGTAATAGGTGTTCTTTTCATCAGGGGCAGGGGGCTTTACTGAATAGCCCTCAGCATTTGCGCGTGTAACCTCTATGTTGCCAGAGGCCCCGCGCTCCAATTTGAAGTCGGCAAGCGTCGCAGAGATGATTTGACGTATGGCATCATCATCCAGCCCCGCACCCTTCGTAAAATCGCCACTCTCGTCGAGCCTGCCCTTGCCGAGCAGCAGCCTGACCCCCTCCGACCCGAACTTGTCGAGCTTGTCGATGGCGCGCAGCACGGTGAGCCGGCGGCTGGCATTCTCGTCGCCGCCGAGGCCGATCGCTTCCAGCACGCCGTCGAGCACCTTGCGGTTGTTCACCCGGATCACGTAGTCGCCGCGCCTGATGCCGACGGCTTCCAGCGTGTCGGCCATCATCATCGCCATCTCGGCGTCGGCGGCGACCCCTGGCGTGCCGACGATGTCGGCGTCGAACTGCATGAACTGGCGGAAGCGGCCGGGGCCGGGCTTCTCGTTACGGAACACCCAGCCCTGCCGGTACGACCGGTACGGCTTCGGCAACTGGTCGAAGTTTTCCGCCACGAAGCGCGCCAGCGGCGCGGTCAGGTCGTAGCGTAGCGACAGCCACTGTTCGTCGTCGTCCTGGAAGGAAAAGACGCCTTCGTTCGGCCGGTCCTGGTCGGGCAGGAATTTTCCGAGCGCGTCGGTATATTCCACCATCGGCTGCTCGACCGGCTCGAAGCCGTAGAGCTCGTAGACTTCGCGGATGCGCGCGGTCATCGCGTCGACGGCGCGTATGTCGGCCGCATGGCGGTCGACGAAGCCTCGCGGGAGCCGCGCCTTCATCCTGTCCGCCTTGTCAGCCATGGTTTTTCCGTCCGTCTGTCGTGGAGAATACATCCCCGGCGGGGAGCGCCGGTTTCCTAGCCGATAAGGTCCGGAGCGGCAAGGGCGGCAGGTGCGTTGCATTTCGGCAACGCTCAGCCGAATCCCCCGGAGGACATACCAAATGGATATGGCGTTTGTGGAACGCCGGCCCTATCAGCGCGTTCCGAACGAACCCGGCCCGAAACCGGATCGTAACCTTGTCGAAGCTATAACATCGGAAAACCAACCGAGATGTCGCCCGTGAAAGCCGTTATCCTGTCCGTATTCATGCTCTCCGGCATCCTGATGTGGGGCGCGGGCATCTATGCCTCCGACGCGGCGGGCGATCACATCGCGGTCGACGGCTACGGCGTTACTGTCTCAACCCACTAATTCGAGTTGCCTCGGGCCTCTGCAGAACGCCCCTCCGGCGCTTCGCGCCACCTCCTCCGTAAACAGGGGAGGATCGAAGGTCGCGGACGGTCTCGGCGTTTGATCCTCCTCCGTTTACGGGGGAGGGGGACCATGCGAAGCATAGTGGAGGGGCGTTGTCGCGCGGCAGTCTTTCCCTCATCCGATGCCCTAAACTTCAGCCACCAGAAACCGCTTTTCCGTTCCCTCGACCACCAGCGCGGTCAGCCGCCCGGTGTCGAACGCGGCCGTGTCGACGTTGACGCGGTTGCCCATCACCTGCGGCTCGTGATGCGGGGTATGGCCATGCACCACGACCTTCTCGAACAGGCCGGGATGGTTGAGGAACTCGTCCCGGATCCAGATCAGGTCGTGCGGGCTCTGCGCGTCGAGCGGCACGCCCGGTCGCACGCCGGCGTGACAGAAGAAGAAATCGCCGAACGAGACCGAGCGCGGCAGATCGCGAAGGAACAGCGGATGAGCTTCCGGCATCGCAGCAAGCAGCCGCCGGTGGCTGTCGGTGCGGGCCTGCGGCGTCTGCACGTCCAGCACCACGCCGTAGGAGGCGGCGGTATCGAAGCCGCCATAGCGCACGAACAGCTCCGAGTCGGCGGGGGAGGCGAGAAAGTCCAGCATGCCTTCGTCGTGATTGCCCATGAGCGCGAGGACGCGCTTGTCGCGCGCGGTCGCCTCGACCAGAAAGTCCAGCACCTGCGCGGATTGCGGCCCGCGGTCGACATAGTCGCCGAGGTGGATGATGCGCCAGTCCGCCGGCTTGTCGCGCGCAAGTTGGTCGCCAATCAGCGCGTGCATCCGTGTCAGCAGGTCGAAGCGGCCATGCACGTCGCCGATGGCGTAGAGCCGCATGCCTTCCGGCGCTGCCGCATCCAGAAAATGCACGCCTTCGCTCATGATGCGCCTCCCACGCCGATCGGCGGCGTCTCGTTCATCCCAGCCAGCACTTCGGCCACATGTCGCACTTCCACCGCGGATCCGTCACGCTTGAGCCGGCCGGCAAGCCCCATCAGGCAACCGAGGTCGCCAGCAAGCAGCATGCCAGCGCCAGCAGCACGGATGCTGGCCGTTTTCCGCTCCGTAGCCTTGCCGGCCAGGCCGGCACAGCCTGCGGCACCAAACCCGCAGCAGGTGCCGGCGCCCTCCATCTCCCGGAGCGCCAGCCCCTCTACCGAGGCGAGAAGCCGGCGTGGCTGCGGCGCGCGCCCGCCGCCGCACGCATCCTGATAGGTCACGCTGCCCCGATGCCGGGCATTCACCTGTAACACGCCCGTCACGTCGACCAGAAAGGCGACCAGCTCGTGCACCTTGGCGCAGAACGCCTGCGCGCGTCGCGCCCACGCTCGGTCGCCGGCAAAGTGATTCGCATGATAGGCCGTCAACGTCTCGGCGCAGCTTGCCGAAGGTACCACCACGTAGTCGAAATCCTCGAAGGCGCGGATGATTGCTTCCGCTGCAGCTCGCGCTTCGGCCGCATCAGCGACGCCACGCGACGGCCGCCCGCAGCAGCTCTGCGCCGCCGGCACTTCGACGATGCAGCCGGCATCCTCGAGCAGCTTCACCGCCGCGAAACCGACGCTGGGCCGAAACAGATCGACGAGACACGTCACGAACAGGCCGACGCGCGGCGGGTTTGAACTGGTCGGCCGCAAGATTGGTCCCGTCCGCATGCTCATCGATTGAAAAAATTGCGGATTTTCCACTACCCGCCACGCTTGGGCTGGTTATAAGGACTGAGCTTCGCTGGCGGAAGGCCCCGCCACGAGGAAGGAGGAAGCGATGTCCGGCCTTGCCATGCCAGCCCTCGATACGGCCACGCTTGCGCGGCGCGACGAGATCGTCGCCGATATGCGCATCATCGTGCCCGGCGAGGGCGTGGTCGACACCGAGAACGCGATGCGGCCGTTCGAGACCGACGCGCTGACCGCCTACCGGCAGCTTCCGCTGGTGGTGGTGCTGCCGCAGACGACGGCGCAGGTGGCGCGCATCCTCAAATATTGTTCCGACCGCAATATCCGGGTTGTGCCGCGCGGCTCCGGCACCTCGCTGTCGGGCGGTGCGTTGCCGCTGGGCGATGCGGTGCTGCTGGTCATGAGCCGCTTCAACCGCATCCTCGACATCGACTACGCCAACCGCACGGTCACCGCGCAGCCGGGCGTCACCAATCTCGGCATCACCAACGCCGTGCAGCACGAAGGTTTCTATTATGCGCCGGATCCGTCCTCGCAGATTGCCTGCTCGATCGGCGGCAACGTGGCGGAAAATTCCGGCGGCG